>DVGU01000070.1 GCA_018712565.1 Candidatus Faecimonas gallistercoris | reverse complement strand
TAGAAGATTGGATAAATAATTATCCACGTGCAATGTTTGACTATAAAAGTTCAAACATGTTACTATTAAATCAAAAAAATAACTTACACTTAGGTAATTAGATGTGCGGACACTTATTATTTCCATTTATAAGCCATTGGTTTAGTCGTTTTTTTCTTGACATAGTAATAATTGTATTATATAGTAGTCTCATCCAAAAAGTTAATGGATAAATTTATTTTATTTTTGTTTTCGTATGATACAAATGCATTAAATATTCGAATGATTATGTTAGTTTGTCCAATTTAGGAGGATTAATATGAAAGAAAAAATTAATGAATATTTAATGCAAAATAAAACGATTGAGTTTAAGGACTTATTGTTTTCATTTATTGATGAAAAGAAGTTAAGGGATTCAGAAGTTTATAAGAAAGCAGGAATAGATAGAAAAACATTTTCGAAAATTAGATGTATAAATCACTATATCCCTAAAAAAAATAATGTTATTAAATTATGTTTGTCTTTATCATTAGATTTAGATCAGACAATAGAGTTATTGTCTAGTGCGGGTTATCAACTTAGTACGAATAATAACTTTGATTTAATTGTTCGTTATTTTATTGAAAGAGGAATCTATGATTTAGATTTAATTAACGACTATTTGGATATTTTTGCCGACACTATCTTAAATTGATAGTGTCGCTTTTTAAGTGACCATTTTCTTTTTTCTTTATGATATACTTTGGTTGTAATGAGGAGGAATGAGTATGAAAATTAATATTTCAGGTTTGATGTCTTTGATTAGTGAGTATGATAAGAAAATTAATTCTTTATCTTCAGATGTATCAAGAGGAGTTTACAATGTTTCTATTCAGGAGTTGAATGGAACTGTTAATGTAATTGAAGATAATAAAGAAGAATTTACTAGAAATTTGAAGGAGTTAGAAGATGATGTTTCTAAATTGACTAAGTTAAAAGCAATTTTGTATGAAAAAAATAATTCTTATCGTTTAAGTGATGGTAGAACTATTCAATCTGCAATAGTTGATAATTGTAATTTAAGATATTTAGAAAAAGTTTATGATTCTATTTTAAAATGTCATAGTAGTAAAACACGATGTAGTGAGGTAAATAATTCTTATTTTGAATGTAAAGATATTAATTTTGATAGTTTAGAAATCAAAGATAAAGTTTTAGAAATCAGAAAGAAAATTCAAGAAACTGATTTAGAGATATCTAAATTAAATTCGCAAATTTTTGAAATTGATTTATAAAGAAATGGGTCTTGTTAAGGAATGTTACGAGTTAAATAATAATACCAATTATTAGCCCTGTCTTATTTATATTTGCATTGTTTTTTTAGTGTGCCATTTAAGCAACTGACTTTATAATTTATTATTTATGTTGTTATTTTCTTTATAGTTTATATTTTATAATTTAATTTGAAAATATATTTTTTAGCAAATATAGGTAAGATGGTAATACTATGTATTGCCAGGGAAAGTGGACAAGTATTTTGCTTGTCTGCTTTTTTCTTTCTTAGCATATATATTAGAGGGTCAGTTTTTTTATTTTTTATTTTGTGTTATACTTTTAATAAATTAGAAAGAAGGTTGATTATGAAGATAGATGTTATGAGTCATACGAGTCAATTTTTAGATGATGATTTAGTTAAAAAATATAGTAGTCGAAAGAGTGAAGTTTTTCAGTCTTTAGATTGTGCTCATATGAATGGATGGCTTAATCCTGATGTTTCTGTTGTTGATGAGATTTTAAAAATTAGAGATAAAGTTTTAAGTCATTCTAAGTGTTTAGTTGTGATTGGGATAGGGGGAAGTTACTTAGGCAGTCAGGCGTTTTATCAAATGTTTACTCCTTATTTTAAAGAGCAAGATTTTAAAATTATTTTTGCTGGTACTACTTTATCTAGTAGTTATATGCGGGAGTTATTAGATTATTTAGAGACAGTTGATTTTTCTGTTAATGTTATTAGTAAGAGTGGTACTACTATGGAAATTTCTCTTACTTATTCGGCAATTAAAGAAGTTATGGAGAAAAAATATAAGAAGGAAGAACTGTTGGATAGAATTATTATTACTACAGATCCTGTAAAAGGAAATTTAAGACGGGAGGTAGAAGAAGTAGGGTATTCTTCTTTTGAAATTCCAGATAATATTGGGGGTCGTTATTCTTTATTAACGCCAGCTCACTTATTCCCGCTTTCTTTTTGCTTGGATATTAAAGAGTTAATTTCTGGTTATTTTGAAGGGTTAAAATATAAAGATGAGGCTTTTTCGTATGCAGTATGTCGTCGTAGTTTATTTGATCAAGGTAAAGTTGTAGAAAGTTTTGTTGCTTATGAAAATAATTGGTATTATTATTTAGAATGGTTAAAGCAATTATTTGGAGAAACAGAAGGAAAGAGTGGCGTTGGTGTATTGCCGGTTTCTATGATTCATACTAGGGATTTACATTCTCTTGGTCAATTTATTCAGGAAGGTAATAAGATTGTCTTTGAGACTTTCTTTAAGATTAAGAATATGCCTAACTGTAATGTTTGTGGCGATGATTTACATCAGACTAATTTATTAGTAGAAGATAGTGTTATTTCTGCACATGTTTCTGGTGGTGTACCTTGTGTTGAGATAGAATTAGAAAAATTAACTCCTAAATTTATGGGAGAGATTAGTTCATTTTTCTTATTAGTAGCAGCATATAGTGGATATTTATTTAATATTGATCCTTTTAATCAACCCGGGGTGGAAGTTTATAAAACAGAGGTTAGAAGTAGACTTGAAAAATAATATTGGTAAAAATAAAAATATTTTATTCGCTACTATTTTTGGACTTTTATTTATTGTTGTATTAATATTAGTTATTTTAAATAAAACGACAAATTTTGATCAAGTTATCTATGATATAATAATTTCTATAAGATCATCATTTTTTGATACTTATTTTACTAGTATTACTAGATTAGGAAATACATTTATGGTAGTTTTGGTGGTTTCAGGATTTATTTTAATTGTTAGAAATAGATATGGTATTTTTTTAGCAATATCAGCAGTTGATTCTTTATTATTAAACACTATTGTTAAGTTGGCGGTACAAAGGCCTAGACCGGATGGCCTTCGCTTAATTAGGCAAGGTGGATATTCTTTTCCAAGTGGTCATGCTATGATATCTATTTGTATTTATGGGTATCTTTTGTATTTGGCTATTTCTAAAATAAATAATAAGATTTTAAAATATTTAGTATCAATAGTGTTGTTCTTGGTTATTTTAAATATAGGAGTTAGTCGTATTTATGTAGGTGTACATTATGCGAGTGATGTTATTAGTGGGTATTTATTAGCGTTATGTTATTTGTTTGTTTTTATAGAAGTTACAAAGAAGATTAATTTTAAGAGAGGGTGAGGGTATGTATAAAGTGTTTGTAAGTGATTTTGATGGTACTTTAATTGATTCTGATGAAGCGATTCCCCTTTCTACTATGGTTGAGATAGATCGTATTAGGAAACTTGGTGTAAAGTTTGTAGTTGCGACAGGTAGAATTTTGAAGTCTGTTTTGGATTATAATCGAGATTTTCCTTTTTTAGATTATATTATTTCTTGTGATGGTGCTTATGTTTATGATGTATGTAATCGAAAGACTATTTTTAAAAGGCCATTAGGTGGATCTATTATTAAAAAAATAAAGAAGTTATATTCTAATTGTGATATTTATTTATGTACAGTACAAGAATGGAATTTATGTAGTAGGAATATTGTGTATTCTGAATTAAAAAAGAGGAGTAGTTCTTTTGAGGAGTTTTATCAAAATAATAAAAATCATATTTATAAGATGGAAGTTTATTTTAAGACTAAAAAAGCGAGAGATAGTGCTTTTTCAGAATTACAAGAGTTGGCGATAAAAGCAAATATTGTAAAACAAGATGAGGGTAAGAAAAAGTATTTAATAGAAATTACAGCAAAAGATGTACATAAAGCAGTAGGTCTTGAAAAGATTTGTAAAAAAGAACATATTTCCTTGGCTGACGTTGTTTGTGTTGGAGATAGTGATAATGATCTTCCTGTTTTCTTATCGGTTGGAAAAAGTGTTGCGGTTGCTAATGGGTCTAAAAAGATAAAGAAAGTTGCTTCTATGATAACGAGTTCTAATGAAACGAAAGGAGTGGAAAAAGTGATTAAGAAACTATTTTAATTTTCACATAATTTTCACAATTGGTAGATAAAATTTTGGTAGGAGGATTTTATGAAAAAAAGAAAGAAGTTGAATCATGGGCAGAAAGATTGGGGAATGGCTAAAAAAATTGGTTTGATTATTTTATTTTTGGTTGTTATATGTGGTATTTCGTTTGGTGTTGTAATGTTTATTCGTGGCCTTAATGAAAAAATTGTAGAAAGTCAACTTAATGATGAGGATTGGTTAGCAAAAAATATTAAAATATCTAAGAATACTAGTCTTGGTAAAAATATTTATTCTGTTACTAGACCTAGTGAGGCAGAGGTGTTTGATATTGTATATCAGGATGTTATTCAAGATAAATTAGATGTTTTATTAGAGGATGAATATACGTTTGAGAATCCACTTATGATTTATAATTTGTATGGGACTAATACTTTAGGTCTTAATTTATATTTTTCAACGGAAGAAAAGGCTGAAGTTCGTTATACTATTCATGTAGATGATAAAGATATTGATGATTTTTCTAGAACTTTATTTAATGGAGGAGAGGATAATTTAACTGAGAATCATCAGTATCAAATTATTGGACTTATTGCTGGGGAAGTGAATGAGGTTACTTTAGAATTGCTTGATAAAGATGGAGAAGAGATTGCTACTAAGGAGTTTAGTGTTGATCTTACTGGAGTAAAAGTTAATGGAGAGCAGAAATTAGATGTAGAAGATGGTGAAAGTAAGGAAGAACTTACTAATGGGCTTTTTGCAATGTTAGGAAATGATTCTGATGATCAAGATTACTTAGCACTTTATGATAATGATGGTATTTTAAGAATGGAAACTGAAATTATTGGATATCGTGCTCATCGAATTTTATTTAAAGATCATAAGATGTATTATTCTATTTCTCATACTAGAATTGCTGAGGTTAATTCATTGGGACAGGTAACTGAAATATATCGTACAGGACACTATCAGTTGCATCATGATTATACATTTGATGATGATGGAAATTTAATAGTTCTTGCTAATAATACGAAAAAGGATACAGAAGAAGATTGTATTATTAAGATTGATTTAGATACTAAGGCAGTTACTGAAGTAATTGATTTTGAGGATATGTTTAAATCTTACGTTAAAACTTGTGAATTTGATGATTCTAATTTTAGAGATGAAGGTGAAGATGGTCTTGATTGGTTACATTTAAATTCTATTGTGTGGTTAGAAGGTGGAGATGTATTATTAAGTAGTAGAGAGACTAGTTCTATACTTCGAGTTAATAATATAGAAGATGATCCTGAGCTTGTTTATTTACTTGCAGATAAGAAAATTTGGGAAGATACAGAATTTAGTGATTATGTATATGAAAAAGTTGGAGACTTTAAGATTCAGGCAGGTCAACATAGCTTAAATTATGAGTCTACTGATGAAGATGGAGTTTATTATATTACATTCTTTGATAATAATTATGGTAAAGCTAATTCACAGCCTGATTTTGATTATTCTAAACTTGGTATTGAAAATCAGAAACCATTTGAAGGAACAGAGTCATATTATTATGTTTATAAGGTGGATGAAAATAAGAAAACATTTGAATTGGTAGATAGTTTTGATGTTACTTATTCTGGTATTGTATCTAGTGTGCAACCTATGGATAATGGTAATGTTATTGTTGATTCTGGAACCGCTGGAGTATTTGCTGAGTATGATGAAGATCATAAGTTAATTAGAAAATTTACTGCTAAGTTAAATAAATATATGGTATATCGTGTATTTAAATATACATTTAATGATTTCTGGTTTGAAGGCTAGTTTTACTAGTCTTTTTCTTTTTCTTATATTATAATTAAAGTGGTGAAGAGATTATGAAGTTAATAGTTAATAAAGATAGTCAGTTGTTAGAGTATTTATATGAACATTTGGATATGCCTAAAAAACGTGTAAAACAATACTTAGTACACGGGGCTGTTTATGTCAATGAAGATAGGGTTACACAGTATAATTATCCACTTGTTGCTGGTCAAAAAATTATTATTGATACTAATAATAAGCATATGAAGAAATTTCCTTTTGAGATTTTATTTGAAGATGATCATTTAATTGTAGTTAATAAACCTAGTGGTTTATTAACAATTGCAACTGATAAAGAAAAAGAGAGAACTTTATATCATATTGTAAGAGATTATGTTCTTTCTAAGAATCCTCATGGGCGAATTTTTATTGTTCATAGATTAGATAGGGATACGAGTGGTATTGTGTTATTTGCTAAGGATTTGAAAACAAAGAATAGGTTACAAGAAAATTGGAATGAATATGTTCGTTTACGTGAATATACAGCTATTGTAGCTGGTCATCCGAGGGAAGAGTCTGGTCAGATTGTTCAGTATTTGAAAGAGACAAAAACAAATTTAGTATATGTTTCTCGTCATGAAGATGGTAAAAAAGCAATTACTAATTATTCTGTATTAAAATCTAATAAGAATTATTCAATGTTAAAAGTTACTATTGAAACAGGTAGAAAAAATCAAATTAGGGTTGCATTTGCTAGTCGTAAAATGCCAATTGTTGGAGATAAGAAGTATGGTGATAGAAATAAAGCTAAGCGTTTGTATTTACATGCTAATCGTTTAAAAATTTATTATCCAGTAATAAAGAAAGAAATATTATTTGAAACAGCTATTCCTAATGAATTTAAGAAATTAATGCAATCTTAGAAGAAGTATGTTAATCGATACTTTTTGCTATAAAGATAAATTTATTATATAGTGAATATAGTGGTCGGTTTGTTGTTTTAAGAAAAGAAAGATAGAAATTTGTTAATTGTAAGGAGCAAATAATGATTAATAATGATAATTTATATAAGTTATATGATGGTGTTTTAGAAGGAGAAGAATTAACGACTAAACAATTAAATAGTTATGGTTTTACTTCTAATGATATAACTAAAATGATTAATGATGGTAGTATTGAGAGAGTAAAAAGGGGCTTTTATTCATTAAAGTCAGTGAGACAGTTGTTTGATTATGGAATGAAATTGCTTGTTGATAAGGAGTATGAAAAAGCTAATTTGTGTTTTGAAAAATGTTATGAATTAGATCCAGAATATCATGGGATTCGTTTTCGATTGTTAATCAATAATATTCAAGAAGAAAATTATTCAAGAGTTTTTGAAATATATGATAGCTTATTACAAACAGAAAATAAATTTTATGTTCAAGATTTTAAATTTTATTTATATCTTTTAAGTATTATTACGGAAGTTCCAGAAAAATATAGAGAGTATGTTAAGGATTTACAGTTTGAAGATATTAAAATTTTTCCACATGATAAAAGATATAAAAATGTTTTATTGTCTAATAAACTTAGACTTTCTGCATTACGTGGAAGATTTCCTTATGCTTTATCTCAGTTGAATGATTTGGTTGCTAAACAGGGAAAGTGTTCTATTTATGATAAAATAACAAGAATATTGTTATATCGAGCAAAAATGGTTGAGAAGGAAAGTAAGGAGACTGTTATTCAGTTAATTAAAGAGAAAGATTATTATGAAGTACAAAATTATTTAAGGAGTAAGAAACATAAACATAAATTAACTAGAAAAGAAGAATATATTTTAAAATTAGTGGAACAATTTATTAGGATAAAAGAGTCATCTCAAATTCCTTTAAAAGGTGGGTTAAAAGATATATATAAGGCATTGGATGCTAATGATTATAGTTTGGCTTTAAAACTAAATAAAGAGCATAATGAAAAATATAATATTTCTGATGATCCTTTTGATCCTTTATTAAATGATATATGTCAGTTAATAACTACTTTAGAAAATAGACAAGTAGTTGATGTATCTAGTAAAACTGATCCAGTTGCTGATTTTTCGAAAGTAATTTCATTTTTTAAGGAAAATGATTTAGATAATGCATTTCATAGTTTAAAAAGTTATATGGAATCTATAGAAAAAACTGATTATGAATTTTTAATTATTGATTTAATAAAATTGAGTTTGTTAAAACAGGATAATACGTTTGGTAACGTGATGAGTACTTTAGAGTTGATAGGTAAAGATAATTATTTGTTTGATATGTCAAGTTATATTCAACAGTTTTATGTAGCTTTATCTCAAAAGGAGTTTTATGAAGCTAGAATATATTTAGATATTATTTCTAAAGGAAATCAATTGATGAAAGATAGTATTAATACTGATGGATTATATCAAAGATTAGAGTTTTTAGAAAAAGGAATGGATTATAAAGAATTATCTTCTGAGTCAGTAGTTGTTGAAGAAGTAATAGATGATGATTCTAAGAAAAGGGAAGAAAATGTAGTTGTTCCTGTGAAACAAGAAATAAATCAAGAGAAAAAGCTTATTTCTCAAAAATATAAAGAGCTTGTTAAAAATAAGGGTATTATTCTTTTAGAAATAATGGATAATGACAAAAATGATAGAATTATTGATATAGTGGAAGAATATCCTGATATGGATGCTTTTGTAATAGGTAATGGAAGTAAACAACAGGTCGTGTTAAGATATAAGCCATTAGAAAAAGGATATGTTGATTTTCATAATCTTCTTGTGTTAGGAAATTATGCATATAAAAATAAAGATTATAAAAGATGTATAGAAAATTATTTGGAATTATTACAAGTAGTGAAAGAACCTAAATCTTTTGTATATTCTAAATTAGGTTTAGCTTATTTAAAATTACATAATAAGGAATGTGCTATCGATTATTTCACTGTTGCAGTGGCGAAAGCAGATGAGGAAAAAAATATCAGAGAGGATTTTTCGGATTTGTTATTATTATTAAAAGGTGAGATTAGTAAAGAAGACTTAAAACCGTTCTTTAGAATGACGAAAAATGATTTTGATTATAGTGATGTAAATAATTATTATGGTATTAATGATTTCGATAAAATAAATACTTATATATCTGAAAGTGGTTTGGATGTGGAAAGTGCATGTTGTAAGTTAGGAATGACACCTGAACAAATTAATACGATTAAATTAATTTATGCCAGAGAATTTTATATTCGTGGTGATTTTCATAAAGGGGATTCATTTATTCAATCAGTTGAGAAAAGTAAGGAAAAGACAAAGAAGACAATTTCTTTATTTGACGAGGTAAGAAGAAGCAGAAAATATTATCAATATAGGAAATTAGATACTCCTAGGCAGTTGAATTTATCTTTACAGCCTACAAAAAAATAATTAAGCTCTCAAACTTGATTTTTTGAGAGCTTTTTAGTATCATATGTTAATGATTTAGGGGGAAAGAATGATGGATGATTTAGAATATTTTAAATCTATATGTAAAAATATTTTTTTAATGCGTCGTGCAAAGTTTACTGGAGATATATATGAAAAAAGTATGTATCATTATTTTTTAAATGATGCAACATATAGTGAACTGTTATCTTTTGTTGCTGATGATTGGAATGAGAATAAAGATTATTTTAAAAATCTATTTTATAAAATTATTTCTTCTAAATATGATAAGATTTGTATTGAAGGTATTGATGAGAAAAGTGGACTTTATTATTTTTTAAATCACGCAACTGATCGTGAACGTTTAGCATTGTTTAAAGCGTGTAGAGGAAATATGAGTAATTATAAAGATCAATTTTATAAAATTATTTCCTATGAATATGATAAAAATTCTATTTTAAACATTCATGAAAGACATGCACTTCATTATTTTTTAATTGAAGCAACAGATAGCGAAAGAACATTATTTTTAGATGCTTTTCCTAATTATGTTGAGATGTGTTCACATGATTTTCGTATTAGTGATGATAGAAAATGTGCTCTTATGAGTGAAGTCTATTATTTATATGATGATCCATTCTCTTTACTTGCTTTGTTTGCTGAGCTTGATGGTGATTTATATGATAATGTTTATATGATGAATTTTCATAGTCGAGAATTTTATTATGAGTTATATAATAAAATAAAAAATTATAACTTTTTTGCAGACTATTTATTAAAGGATGCTCTTATAGATTATAGAGAGGATAGAGATTTTTGTAAAAGTAGAGAAAATATGATTAAAAAATATGGTAATATAGATAAAGATATTTTGGAGAAGAATTATAATTTTTATCTTACTTTAGGAAATTTACCTGAGCAAAATATATTTCGTTTCTTTTCTTTACGTGGAATATCAGATAGGATACAAGAAAGAGGCTATAACCCTGTTTTTGTTTTCCAACTTGCTTATACTTATGCATTGAAATATTTGAATATTGATAAAGAGGTTATGAAGCAATATTTTAATCCGCCTAGAGCTAATCAAGTTCTACTTCAATTTATTAAAATTGGAAATTTTTCTGATATTAGTTCATTAAAACGATTATTTACTAGTTTTTCTAGTTCTTATTATAAAAATGGGTTTCTTACTCCTTATGATTTATCTATTTATTTTAATGGAAATTCTGATTTAGAAAGTGAATTTGATAAAATGTATAAAGAAGTATTTTTAGCTTTAGATAAAGATAGTGAGTATGCTAGAGAAAAATATGATACTTTGAAGAAAAGAATGCATAGGAATAAAATTCAATCTATGATAGATAAAGTGGATTTTGCAAGTTTTTTGAGTGATACTATGCCTGTTCATGAATATTGTGCAAAAAAAGGAATTTCTATTCATGAGTTCAATGAGGCACTTTCTTATGCAAGTGATGATGTTAAAGAAAAAGTATCTCAGGTAAAGTTAAATAATAAAGCTCATGCTTACGCAGTATTAATATCTACTGTGGATTCTATTAGTAATAAAATTATTCATGGTGTTACATTGGATGATGATAGTGTTAGGGATTTTGATTATTTAGATTATAGGCTTGCAACAACGTTAGATGGTCAGAAATTTATTAAATTGGCTAAAGAAATTATATCTGGAGAGGATCTAAAAAAGGTAATTTCTTTTTTTCATAAAAATAGACCAAGTGGTACGATTAATATTAAGCAAGAATTAGAAGGAGAACATTTTTTAAATGTTAACGGGGTAGTTCATGAAGTTACAGAAGAAGAGAAATTATTTACTATGGAATTTTTAAAAGGTCATGGATTAAGTAAAGGTGGTATTGATAGAAAGTTATATGCTATAGCTTTAAAACGATGTGTTAATGGAAATTTGTTTCAGAATAATGATTCTAAAAAGAAGCAAAAGTAGGTTTTATTGCATAAAATGTGTCAATAATTTAGGAAAATGTCCTAAAAAAATCTAAACATTAGTGAAAAAATATATTTATAATTTAGGCATACACATGATTGGTGTGTGCTTTTTTTATTTGTTCTTTAAATGATGTTAATCGCCATGGA
>DVGU01000069.1 GCA_018712565.1 Candidatus Faecimonas gallistercoris | reverse complement strand
GCTTATATATTGAGTGTGCCTAAGAGCACGTAACAGTTATTATACTGTTTTGGCAAACTATTTCAAGTGAGGTTTGCTTTTTTTGTTATTTTAAGGTTAGGTTGCGGACGAAGTCTGCCGTATGCTATAATCTAAACTAGAAATTGAAAGGGGATGAAAAAATGCCTAAAATAAATATTAAAGTAACATTAATAACGCCAGAACAAAAAGAGGTAAAACAGTATAAAGCTATTTTTCATCCAGAAGAAAATAGTATTATGTATAAAGAAGAAGATAAAACAACGACCAAGGTAAATCTAAAGTATAAAAAACTCCGACGAGAAAATGAAGAATTATTGATGGAATATTTATTTGCCGAAGAAAAGAATACAAAAGGAAGAGTAACGATAAAAAGCTTAAATAAAACATTAGAATTAAATTTAAAAGCAACGAAAATAAATCAAGTAGATAAAAATATAGAAATTAATTATGTATTAGAAAATGATGAATATAAATATAAATTAGAGGTGATATAAATGAGTATAATTAAAGACTTAGAAAAAGATATAAAAACAATTGTAGAAAAATCTGGATACCAAGTAGAAAACTTAATCTTGCAACCATCTGGTAGAAGAGATTTAGGACAGTTTCAATTAAACGATGCCATGAATCTGGCTAGAGTTTATAAAAAATCTCCTAGAGTAATTGCGGAAGATATTGTAAAAGAACTAGAAAAAGATAATAGATTTACCAATTTAAATATAGCAGGCCCAGGATTTATTAACATTACATTAACGGATGAATATCTAGGAAGTTTATTAACCAAAATATATGAAGATAAAAGTCTAAACATTGATAAAAAAGAAAAGAAAACAGTCGTACTAGACTATGGAGGTGCAAATGTTGCAAAAGCTCTACATGTAGGTCATTTAAGAAGTGCTAATATTGGGGAAGCTCTAAAACGGCTAGCCAGAACATTAGGATATGAAGTAATAGGGGATGCTCACCTAGGAGATTATGGAAGACCATTAGGATTAGTAATATTAGAAATCAAGAAAAGATATCCGAACCTAGCTTATTTTGATGAAAACTATACTGGAGATTATAGTGATATAGACTTACCAATAACAAATCAGGACCTAGAAGAAATCTATCCTTATGCATCAACAAAATCAAAAGAAGATGAAAAGTATCTAGAAGAAGCAAGAGAAATTACTTTTAAAGTTCAAAATCATGAAAGAGGATACTATGATTTATGGAAAAGAGTAGTAGAAATCTCTAAAGCAGATATTAAACAAGTATATGATATGTTAAATGTGGACTTTGATTTATGGCTAGGAGAAAGTGATGCTGCAGAATATATAGAGGAATTGACAAAAATTTATGAAGAAAAGAACGTATTAAAAGAAAGTGAAGGAGCTTTAATTGTAGAAGTAAAAGAGGAAGAAGATACATCTCCTATGCCACCATTATTATTTAAACGTTCGAATGGTACTATTTCTTATGAAACAACAGATTTAGCAACCATACTTCAAAGAAAAAAAGAAATAAATCCCGATGAAATTTGGTATTGTGTAGATGCCAGACAAGAACTACATTTTGATCAAGTATTCCGTGCTGCTAGAAAAGTAAAATTAGTAGATGACAAAGTAAAGTTAGAATTTATCGGTTTTGGAACAATGAATGGAACTGATGGTAAACCATTTAAAACAAGAGATGGTGGAGTGATGAGTCTAAAAGATTTAATCTCTTTAGTAGAAGAAGAGACAAAAAAAAGAATTAATCCGGATACGGTAGAAGAAGAAAAAAGAGAAAGTGTAGCAAAAACAGTCGCCATCGCAACACTAAAATATGCAGATTTATTACCATTCAGAGGAACAGATTACATTTTTGACCCTGAAAAGTTCTCTGACTTAGATGGAAAAACAGGACCATATCTTCTATATTCAACAATCCGTATAAAATCCCTTCTAGAAAAAGGCACTCATATAAAAATAGGAGAAATTACAAAATTTAAAACAGAAACTGAAAAAGATATAGCTCTAACAATTTTAAGACTACCAATTATTTTAAATAAAGCACTAGATTCAAAAAGTTTAAACGACATAACAGAATATATATATAAACTAACTTCTTTATATAATAAATTCTATGCTGAAAACAAAATTTTAACAGAAGAAGATCCAAAACTTCAAAAATCATGGTTAACTTTATCAAAAATAGTCTATGATATAAACATAATGCTTTTAAACATACTCGCAATAAAAGTGCCAGAAAAAATGTAAAAAAGTGTTGCATGTATAGAAGATATATGTTATAAGTTTATTGATAATTTTTTTATCATAACAAAATAGCAAAATCAGCATATAATGTTTTTGAATATAGGAGGGCAATATGAGTCTTAGTAAAATGAAAAAAGAAGAATTAGAATTATTATCAAATAAAGATATAACAAAATTAATTTTAGAGGAAAGTAAAAAAACCCTAAATACTGCCGATTTATTTAAAAAAATCATCAAATTATTAGATTTACCTGCTAATACATTTGAAACTAAAATAGGTGATTACTATACCTCTTTATCAACCGATAAAAGATTTATTCTTTTAGATGACGGTTCATGGGATTTAAGAAGTCGTCACACTTCTGATAAAATAGCTAAAATAACAGAAGAAGATGAGGAAGAAGATGAATCTGATACAGAACCAGAAAAAGAACCACAAGAAGAAATAGAAGAAGATAATTATGATGATTCTGATGAGGATTATAATGAAAATACTAAAGAAGAATTAAAAGATTTAGTAGTGATTGATGAAGATGAATTAGAACTAGAACAATAATCTAGTTTTTTTCTTAAAAGAAATATGGTATAATACCAGTGATTACCAAGGAAAGGGTGAGAACGTGATAGAAAGATTAGAAGCTACGTTAGAAAAATATAATCATTTACAAGAAGAATTAACAAAGCCAGAAATATTAAGTGATATCAAAAAAACAAGAGAATATTCAAAAGAAGTAGCAGCTCTAGAAGACGTGGTTACATGTTATAAGAAATATAAAAAGGTATTAGAAGAAATAGAATCTACAAAAGAAATGACAAAAGATCCTGAACTAGGAGAAATGGCCAAAGAAGAAGTAAAAGAGCTAGAAGCAGAAAAAGAAAGACTAGATAAAGAACTAGAAATATTATTAATACCCAAAGATCCTAATGATGGAAAAAATGTTGTGATGGAAATTCGTGGTGCTGCTGGTGGAGATGAAGCAAATATTTTTGCTGGAGACCTATTCAGAATGTATACAAGATATGCAGAAAAGAAAGGTTTTACATATCAAGTATATAACTCTGTAGAAGGAACTGCTGGAGGATATAGTCAAATAGAGTTTATTGTAAAAGGAGCTAATGCTTATTCTTTACTAAAATATGAAAGTGGCTCTCATAGAGTACAAAGAGTACCAGTAACAGAAGCAAATGGAAGACTACAAACATCAACAGCAACAGTTCTAGTAATGCCAGAAGCCGATGAAGATATTGAAATTGAAATTAATCCAAGTGATTTAAGAATTGATATCTATCGTTCCAGTGGATGTGGAGGACAAGGAGTAAACACGACAGATTCAGCAGTAAGAATTACCCATTTACCAACAAATACTGTAGTAACTTGTCAAAATGAAAGAAGTCAAATCCAAAACAAAGAACAAGCGATGAAAGTATTAAAAACAAGACTTTATGAAATGCAAATACGTGAGCAACAAGAAGCAGCGGGAGCAGAAAGAAGAAGTAAAATTGGAACAGGTGACCGTGCCGAAAAAATAAGAACTTACAATTATCCACAAAATAGGGTAACAGACCATAGAATAGGTTTTACTACGAAAAACTTAGACCGCGTAATGGATGGGGACTTAGATGATATAATTAATGCATTAATCCAAGAAGATCAAAAAAGAAAATTAAGAGGAGAAACAGAAGAGGCATGACAGTAGAAAATCTTCTGTTTTTTGCTAAAGGACACATTCATTCAGACCATGCTAAGATATTAATTGCAGAGCTTATTAATTGTAATCCACTAGAACTTTTAAATCATTTAAATGATGAAGTAAGTTACGAAAAAGTAGAACTATTAAAAAAAGAAATAAAAGCCTTAGAAGAAAATAAACCATTACAATATGTATTAGGACATATTAATTTTTATGGTAATGACTTCTATATTGATGAAAGAGTATTAATTCCTAGATTTGAAACAGAAGAGCTTGTGGAAAATACTATAAAATATATAAAAGAATTTTTCACAAATCCTGTGGATATTATTGATTTAGGAACAGGAAGTGGAGTAATAGGATTAACATTAGAAAAAAAAGTTTCCACAAATTCTGTGGATTTAATAGATATTAGTAAAGAAGCATTAGAAGTTACTAACATAAACTGTGGAAAGTTAAATTCAAAAGCAAATTTAATTGAAAGTGATATGTTTTCAGCTGTTGATAAAAAATATGATGTTATTATTAGTAATCCACCATATATTAAAACAGATGAAAAAATAGAAAATATCGTAAAAAATAATGAACCACATCTAGCTTTATATGCTGGAAAAGAAGGACTAGACTGTTATCAAAAAATATTAGAAAATATCACTTCCCATATGAAAGAAAAATGCCTAATAGCCTTTGAAATAGGTATGACTCAAAAAGATGATATAGAAGCATTAATAAAAAAGTATTTAAAAGATGTAACAGTAGAATCAAAAAAAGACCTATCTGGAAAAGATAGAATGATATTTATAAGAAAAGGTTTTTAAAAAATAAAAAAAGTTGTATAAAAAACAAAACTTCCTCTCATTATGTAAGTGAAAGAGAGGAATGACAATGAAAAAATTAGTCGTCATTTTAGCAATTGTAGTTACCATATTAGCAATTAATAAAGAAGAAAAAATAGTAATCCCAAAAGAAGCAATTCGTTTTAGAGTAATAGCAAACAGTAATGAAGAAAAAGATCAGAGTTTAAAGAAAAAAGTAGTAAACAATTTAAATGGAGAAATTAGAAAATTAACAGTATTAGATAATAACTTAGAAAATTCTAGAAAAAATATTAAAAATCAAATTCCAGAATTTTCAAAAGTAGTAAAAGAAACACTAGATAAAAATCAAAGTAATCAGATTTTTACAATAGATTATGGAATGAATTACTTTCCAGAAAAAGAATATAAGGGAATTGTCTATGAAGAAGGAGAGTATGAATCATTAGTAATTACTTTAGGAAATGGTCAAGGAGAAAATTTCTGGTGTGTATTGTTTCCTCCTCTATGTCTGTTAGATAGTGAAGAAGAAGTAAAAGATGTAGAGTATACATCACTTGTAAAAGAGTTAGTAGACAAGTATTTTTAATAAGATAAAGTAATAGAATATATAAGGTGATAATGTGAACGAAATACTTATATATTTTTTTATGGCTGTAGGATTAAGTATGGATGCTTTTTCTTTAGCATTAGCATATGGAACAACAAAAATAGCAGTAAACAAAAAAATACTATTAAGTATGATGGTAGGAATATTTCATTTTATAATGCCACAATTAGGAGCACTACTAGGAACAGAACTACTATTAAATTACATGTCAAAAGCAAATTATTTAGTTGGAATTATATTCTTAATATTAGCTATTGAAATGTTTATTTCGAGAAAAGAAGAAAAAACCGGTATAATAACAAATTTAATATCAATTATAATTTTTTCTTTTACAGTAAGTATCGATAGTTTTTCAGTAGGTATTGCTTTATCTCTTACGACCAAAAAAATTACTTTAGCTACTATTATTTTTGCTATAACAAGTTTTATCTTTACCTTTACAGGAATTCACTTAGGAAATAAAATATCAGAAAGACAAGGAGAAAAAGCACAATATATAGGAATAGTAATTTTAATTGTATTAGCGATAAAATATTTATTTTCAATTTAAAGGAAAAACTATCTTCCTTTTTTCTTTGACAAACAAGCAAATATTGCTTATGATATATATGGAAGGTGACGTAATATGTTAGTAAATTTTAAAGAGATGTTAATGAAAGCAAAAAAAGAAAAATACGCAGTTCCTCATCTTAATATTAATGATTTGGAATGGACAAAATATATTTTAGAAAAATGTAATGAATTACAAGTACCTGTAATCTTAGGTGTTAGTGAAGGAGCAGCAAAATATATGGGAGGATATAATGCTGTAAGTGGAATGGTAAAAGGACTAATAAAGGATTTAAACATAACAATTCCAGTATGTCTACATGTAGATCATGGAAGTACTAAGGATGCATGTATAAAAGCAATTGATGCAGGTTTTACTTCTGTAATGATTGATGCCTCTCGTCACGACTTAGAAGAAAATATAAAAATAACCAAGGAAGTAGTAGATTATGCCCACGAAAGAGGAGTTAGTGTAGAAGCAGAAGTAGGACATATCGGTGGAACAGAGGACAATATTACATCAAGTGCAACAAATGCAACACTAGAAGACTGCCTAACTTTATATAATAATACAGGCATTGATTCGTTAGCACCAGCTTTAGGTAGTGTTCATGGATTTTATAAAGGCGAACCAAACCTTGATTTTGAAACTATGAAGACAATTAATGAAAATCTACCAATTCCTTTGGTATTACATGGAGGAACAGGGATACCAGATGATAAGATAAAAAAAGCAATATCATGTGGTATATCGAAAATTAATATTAATACAGACTTACAATCAGTATGGAGTAAAGCTGTAAGAAAATATTTAGAAGAAAATAAAGATGTATATGATCCAAGAAAAATAATCGGCAGTGGAGAGACTGCAATAAAAACAAGAATTGAGGAAATAGTCACTCTATTTGGTACTAAACTATAAAATATAGTAAAGCCGACAGGAGGTAAAGTAAATGAAAATAATGGAAATAGAAGGAAATCGAGAGTTAAGTGGAACAATAAGAATCAGTGGTGCAAAAAATGCAACTGTTGCCTTGATTCCCGCTGCTATTTTGACTGATGAAGAAGCAACGATTTGTAATGTTCCGGAAATTACAGATACCGATGCTTTATGCACTATATTAGAGGAATTACATGTAGATGTAAAAAGAGCAAGCGAAAGTGTAGTAATTAATCCTAAAAATATGAAAAATGTTGAAATCAGTGAAAAATTTTCAAAAAAACTAAGAGCATCTTATTATTTTATGGGAGCTCTATTAGGTAAATATAAAAAAGCAGTAATGTATTTTCCAGGCGGATGCTCTATAGGAGCAAGGCCAATAGATCTTCATTTAAAAGGTTTTGAGGCATTGGGTGCAAAAGTAACAAATGAAAAAAATAAATACATTGTAGAAGCAGAAGAGTTACATGGTGCAAATATTTATTTAGATATAGCATCGGTAGGAGCAACGATTAATATTATGCTAGCAGCAGTAAAAGCCAAGGGAAAAACAATCATAGACAATGCAGCCAAAGAACCTGAAATTGTTAATGTCGCAACATTTTTAAATAATATGGGAGCAAAAATCAGTGGAGCAGGAACTTCTACTATCACTATCGAAGGAGTAGAAACTTTACATAAATGTTTTCACGAAGTAATACCAGATAGAATAGAAGCAGGAACATATATTATTATTGGAGCGTTATGTGGAAAAAACCTAAAAATAGATAATATTATTCCAGAACATATTGACTCACTACTTTCTAAATTAGAAGAAATAGGAACAGAATTACAAATCGGAACAGACTATGTTTTAATCTCTAAAGCAGATGATTATAAATCAACAAACATAAAAACCTTAGTATATCCAGGTTTTCCAACCGACCTACAACAGCCATTTACTGTATTACTAACGCAATGTCGAGGTAAATCAAAAGTAACAGAAACTATTTGGGAAAATAGATTTATGCATGTTCCTTATTTAAATGATTTAGGAGCTGACATCACAGTAAAAAATCAAACTGCAACAATTATAGGACCAACAAAATTAATAGGAACAGATGTTGTCGCAACCGACTTAAGAGCAGGAGCTGCTATGGTAGCAGCAGGACTTTTAGCAGAAAATACAACAACAATTACTAACGTAGAACACATCTTAAGAGGTTATGAACAAATAATAGAAAAATTAACTAGCGTAGGTGCTAAAATAAATATTAAAGAAATATAATAAAATAGTTATATTTCTTTTTTTATGGAGGCAATATGATAAAAAAACATTATAAACTAATAATACTATTATTAGTAGTTCTAGTGATATTTCTAATATATAAAGAAAATCATAATCATTATTTTAACTATACATCATTAGGAGATGGCTATGCACAAGGAATTAATTCTTACGGAAAAATAGACTATGGTTATGGTGATTTTATTAAAGATAATTTGAACCAAGATAAAAAACTAAAATTATATACAAAAGAATTTTCAGAAAAAGACCAATCTATAGAACATTTATACGAATCTATTATAACGAATGAAAAAATAACTTCGAATAAACAAGAAAGAAATATAAAACAAACATTAAGAGAATCCAATTTAATTACTATGACAATAGGTTTAAATGATTTAATTTATCATATTGCAATAACACCAAATATGAATAATTATCAATTAAATGAAATTATAAATAATATAGAAGAAAATCTTCAAAAACTAGTAGATGAAATAAAAAAATATTATCCTAAAACAATTTATATCATAGGATATCCCCAAATACCTATTGAAAACATATATATAAGAGAAGGTATTAATAAACTAAATTATTTATTTCAAAATATAAAAGGAGTAACTTACATTTCCACAACTCAACTGATTTCTAAAGAAGATTTTCTCAATCCCAATAGTATATATCCAAGTGAAAAAGCATATAAAAAAATTGCCGATAAAGTATTGCAAGAGCTAAACAAAAATTAATAATTTTCGTCTTTTTGTATTCTTTCACAAGTTTTTACTATTAAAATTAACAAAAACTTACCATTCCAAAAAGAATATAAGAAAATCCTGTCAATAATTTAGGAAAATGTCCTAAAAAAATCTAAACATTAGTGAAAAAATATATTTATAATTTAGGCATACACATGATTGGTGTGTGCTTTTTTTATTTGTTCTTTAAATGATGTTAATCGCCATGGA
>DVGU01000068.1 GCA_018712565.1 Candidatus Faecimonas gallistercoris | reverse complement strand
ATTCAAAGAAGGAAAAGTGTTTCTTTGTAAAGAATGTAATATTAGAATGAATCCTGTTTCAGTAGAAGTTGATTACTAAAATTTAATAATAATTAGAAATAATCAGATATATTATCTGAGTTTTTGTGATGGGGCAATCATATTTTCACTTATTCAATTAAATGAAGCAAATTCCTAATATATAAAAAAGACGTCCATTTTGGACGCCTTTTATAAATATAATAAAACACTTAAAAACGAAACAAGTAAAACAACCACTAAAATAATAGATACAACTTTTACAACTTTTTGATTCATCCAGTATCACCTCTTTACTAATTATAAAATAAATGTCTAAAAAAGTAAATTCCTTTTTTTCATAGAAACTAAAAAAAAAGAATAAAGTAGTACAAAGGAGAATCTATGAAAGAACTATTAACAAAACTAAAACAAAATAAACTACTATTTACATTAACAATTATAATGACAATATCAACAATATTAGGAATATTATTTCCAGCAATCATTTCCAAAGATAATAAACTATTAATCACAACAAGTATTAAAAAATTTATGACTGCCATTGATAATAACAACATAAATTATCTAACTGCATTTCTATCTAGTATAACCAATAACTCATTAATAACTATAATATTATGGATATTAGGCCTATCTTTAATAGGTGTACCAATCATATTATTAATCTTATTTTTTAAAGGTTTTATTACTGGCTTTTCCTTATCAAGTATTTTAATTACTTATGGAATAAAAGGTCTAATGAAAGCTTTTATCTATACATTACCAAATATCATTAATTTATTAGGAACTTTTTTATTAAGTTACTATGCAATATCATTTTCAACCCTAATATATAAAAGTATTTTCAAAAAAGAAAATAGATCATGGCATCCATTTATAAAAAGATATACCAAAATAGGAATATTCTTTTTAGGATTTGCAGTTTTTATATCAATAATCGAAAGTTACCTAATCCCTAAAATATTAATATTTTTATAAAGATATAAAAAGATATCTTTTTTCTTTTTTTATTCTACGATATAATAATATTGGTGATTAGATGGAAACAAAAAAAGTTATAATTGGAATGAGTGGAGGAGTAGATTCATCAGTTGCTGCTTGCTTATTAAAAGAAAAAGGCTACCAAGTCATAGGAGCAACCATGAAACTATTAGATAATGACGAGACAAATATAGCAATACAAGATGCTAAAAAAATATGTAAACAACTAAATATTCCCCACCATATATTTGATTTAAGGAAAGAATTTAAAGAAATTGTAATTAAACAATTTATAGATTCATATGAATCAGGGAAAACACCAAATCCATGTATCATTTGCAATAAATATTTTAAATTTGGTCTTTTCTACAAAAAAGCAAAAGAATTAAACTGTACTTTTATCGCAACAGGACACTACGCAAAAATAAAAAACAATAGATTAATGATGAGTAATGTAGATGGAAAAGATCAATCATATTTTTTATGCCAAATAAATAAGGATTTACTACCATACATTTTATTTCCTTTAAATAAGTATAAAACAAAAGATGAAATAAGACAACTCGCAAGAAAATATAATCTACCAGTCAGTGAAAAGAAAGATAGCCAAGAAATCTGCTTTATACCAAAGGATGATTATAAAACTTTTTTAAAAAAACATAAACTAAACCAACAACCAGGAAAAATAATACTAAAAGATAAAACACCACTAGCAACACATAATGGATTATATCAATATACAATAGGGCAAAGAAAAGGATTAAATATCTCATATAAAGAGCCTCTTTATGTAATAGAATTAGATAAAATAAACAATAATATCATAGTAGGAAGTAACAAAGATTTAGAAAGAAAAACACTTATTGCTGAAGGAATCAATTATTTAGTAGAAAAAGACGCCTTTTTGAAAGAAAAAAAATATGCAAAAATTCGTTCTAGGTCTAATCTAGAAGAAATCGAAAAAATCGAAGAAAAAAATAATCAATTACTAGTAACTTTTAAAAATAAACAAAGAGCTATCACACCAGGACAATTTATAGTATTCTATAATAGTAAAAAAGAATGTCTTGGAGGAGCATCTATAATAAAGTAAATTAGACAAGAAAAAAATGTGTCAATTTACACTTGATTATTCTTCTCAATATGTCTATAATTATATTAGGAGGGTAAGTAAAAATGAAAGAATTAAACGTAGTATTAACAGAGTTAGGAATCAGCAAAGTAAGATTAGCCAAGTATTTAGGTGTATCAAGACAAATGTTGTATAACTACCTTGCAATTGAAAACTTAAATGACTGGCCAAAGGAGAAAGCTGCAAAATTACTAAGTTTATTAAATATAGAAAATATAGAAAAACTAAAGGATTTAAAAATAAATGGAGAATATATAATTGAAGTAGAAAACCGCCTAAAAGAAGGTGTAAAAGATTCATCTAACAAAGAAGTAATCGCAGATTTAAAAGGGTTTAATAAAAAAGAACAAGAACTTTTATCAGATATTATTAATTTATTAAAAGAAAAACTAGCAACCGATAAAACGAAAAACACCTACAATACATATATATACTTATATCATTTCTTACAATCAATGGAAACAACAGAAGAATTAAAATATATTTTATGTTATATGTCTAAATCTCTTGGATTTACAGATCCAATGGAATTTGTATTTAACAAAGATAAACAATTTATATTTGAAAGTATTATGTTTAGTGCAATGACATTATATAATAATGGTGGAGCATCCAAAAATAAAATTAGTGAAACACATAAAAGATTTGTACAAGATATAGAACATAAAAAGGAAGACAAATTATCTAGAACTCAAGAACTAAACTCTGCTAAAGTACAAGCACTAGCTGAATTAGGCTATACAGAAATAAATGAAGATAATGCAAAAGAAGTATTTGAAAAAATTGCAGAGATTCAATCAAGAAAAGTATAATGATTGAATCTATTTTTCTTTAATAAAAAAGAAAGTATAAAATAAAAGGGGAGTAATAAAATGTACAATCAAAAAAGTCTTATGACAAAAACAGAACAATACTTTTATAAAATATTATTAGAAATAGAAACAGAATATGATGTAAAAGTTCAACCACAAATTAACTTAGCTAGTATTATAGAAAAAACCCAAAAGCATAAATATGCCAATGAATTATTTAGGAATATAGACTTTGGTATATTTGATAAAAATTATGCCAAATTATTATTAGCAATTGAAATTAATGATAACAGCCATTTATTACACGAAAGAATAATTAGAGACAAAAAAGTAGAAAAAATACTATCAGATGCCAATATAAAATTAATTAAGTTTTACACCAACATGCCAAATAAAAAATTATATGTAACAAATCGCATATTAGAAGACTTAGGACTATTAATATAAAAAGCGGTGATAAACTTAACTAGAATTCTTCTATTTATAAAGATTAAAAATAAGAAGTTAACATAATATCAATTATAGGAAGTTAAATATAATTCAAATAATTCTATAAATAACCATATAACAATCAATAAAATTTAAAAAATATTTAATATTAATCTATAATAATTGTAATTAGTTATACTGTTATTCATTAGCTATACTATACTAAATAATATAAAGAAAGTATCTAATCAACAATAACATATTTTTACTTACTAACACATATTACTTTATAATTAATATTAAGTATCTATATAGTTATATATATTAATATAGATATATACATCAATAAAATCCCCTCTTCTATTTTTAAAATTAAAATAGGGGGAAGTGCTCTGAAATGAATCGAGAAATAAAAAGATGGACAATTATCCATCTCAATTCATTTTAGAAGACATTACAAAATTATGTACATAAAAAACTCATCATGGGAAATAATAAAAATATAAGGAGGAGTTTAAAATATGAATAAAGGAACAATTAAATGTGATGTTGAAACTTGTAAACACAATAACTGTGATAAAGGATGTTGTGAATTAGACGAAGTTAAAATAAGTTGTACCTGTGATAATGATTGTTGTAAAAAAGAAGAAACAATTTGTCAAAGCTTTAAAAAAGCAAAGTAGGGGGAGCAAAAAAAAGCACTTATCATATGATAGGTGTTTTTTTATACTCTTCCCCTCTCCTATTACTTACTCTAACTCATCCAAAATACTTTTTCCAATAGGGGGTATTTCAACATCAAAGTTATCAGCAATCGTTGCTCCGATATTAGCAAAAGTATCAAATGCTTCAAGACGTCGAGGTTTAAGAAAATCCCGACTATAAATAATAACAGGAACGTTTTCTCTCGTATGATCTGTTCCAGGAAAAGTTGGATCATTGCCATGATCTGCAGTAATAATAAGCAAATCCCCCGTATCTAGCTTATTCAAAATAATTGGAATTTCAACATCTAATTCTTCAATCGCTCTTCCATATCCTTCAACATCTCTAGTATGACCATAAACACCATCAAAATCAGACAAATTTACCATACATAATCCTGTAAAATTCTTATCAATAATATCTGTAAATTTATTGATAGCTTCCATATTATTATTAGCTTTCATCTGTTTATTAATACCTTGACCATCAAAAATATCATTAACTTTTCCAATACCAATAACATTATAATGCTTATCTAATAAACTATCTAAAATGCTTCTTTGTGGAGGTTTAACAGAATAATCACGTCTACCACTATGAACAAATTTATAATGACCAGCAGTACCAGTAAAAGGTCTAGCAATAACTCTCCCTACTCTCCACTCTTCTCTCAAAGTTAAAGCTCGAATTCTTTCACAATACTCATACAAAGTAGAAACAGGAATACAATCTTCATGAGCAGCAACTTGTAAATCAGAATCAGCAGAAGTATAAATAATCAAAGCTCCATAATTTTGTTGTCGTTCGCCCAACTCCTGAATAATAGAATCATCTTGACAACATTTATTACCAATTACTCTACGTCCCGTAACTTGTTCTATACCATTTAAAATATCAAAAGTAAACCCTTGATTAAAAGTCTTAAAAGGAATATGATTTTCAATTCCCATCATTTCATAATGACCATTTAAACTATCCTTACCAGCGTTTTTAGGTCTCGCAATCGTATAATAAGCATCTACATCAGGATTATCATTCATATTTAACGTATCTAAAAAACCAATTTTTTTTAAATTAGGAATAAATAAATCATACTTATCTTTGATATGACCTAACGTATTGGCACCGGTATCGCCATAATCAGAAGCATCCGTTGCCTCTCCTACGCCTAAAGAATCTAAAACCATCAAAAAAACACGTTTAAATCTCATTTTTCTTATCTCCTTTATGTTCCCTAGGATGATATTTCTTGTAATCATTTGCAACTTTTTCATCACTTACCTGGGTATAAATTTTTGTTGTAGAAATATCAGAATGTCCCAACATTTCCTGAATACTTCTTAAATCGGCTCCACGGCTTAATAAATGTGTAGCAAAACTATGTCTTAACGTATGTGGAGACACATCAGGATTTAGACCTTTCTCTAACAATAACTTCTTAAGTATTTTAAAAAAGCCCTGTCTAGTAATCTGTTTTCCATGATTATTTAAAAATAAAGCTTCCTCTTGACGATGATACTTAATTAATTGACTACGACAATCTAAATACTGTGTTAAATAATAAATTCCATATTCACCAATAGGAATTTCTCTTTCTTTTCTTCCTTTCCCCATAATACGAATCAAACCATTTTCTAAATCAACTTGATTCAAAGTTAAGCTCACTAATTCACTTACTCTAAGCCCAGCACCATACATCAATTCTAACATAGCTTTATTACGATAGTCAAATGGCGTTACTAATGTGATATCAAGAAGTCGATCAACTTCTTCTACGCTAAGTGATCTAGGAAGCCTTTTTTGTAGCTTAGGTCTCGAAATAAATAACGAAACATCATCCCTAACAATATTTTCTTTTATTAAATATTTATGAAAATTCTTAATAACTGTTAAATTATGTGCCACGGTACTACTGCTTTCACAACTAACACGAGACTTCAAAAAATCCTTAATATTTTGACTTGTAATATCACAAACTTGTTCTACACCATTTTCTTGTAAAAAGCCTTGATATATATCTAAATCATTTTGATACGATTTTATTGTCTGATCAGTTAATCCTTTCTCAAATAAACAATAATGTATAAAATCAGTTATCGCATCTTCAATCTTCATACTATCACCATATAAAGTATAAAATAAATCTAAAAAAATTACAAATAATTGCTCATATGAAAAAAAATCATTATAATATAACATAAACAGGAAAAGAGTGATAAAATGACTCCATATCGTTATGACATTAATATAGATAAAGCATATCGTTTTGGTACTGAGATAGAGTTTTCTAATGCAACACTAGAAAAGTTAAATGAAATATTTTTACAAGAAAATCTAAATGTAACATTCAAGCAAAAACACAAACAACAAAATCCAACATATAACACTTGGTATTTAGATACAGAGTGCACTATTAGTATAGAAACACCCACTGGTATTAAAGGTGGAGAATTATCTAGCAAAATACTAACAAACGAAAAAGAAACCTGGAAAGAACTAAAAAAAATATGTACCATATTAAAAGATAATAACGCAATTATTGACGACTCTTGTGCAAATCACGTAAACATAGATTTATTATCCAAGCCCAAGAGTAAAAATGACTTTTATAAATTATTAATGTCTTTGATACTTTTATATGAACAAGATATGGAACTATTTTATATGGGAAATAACTATCATATCAGAGAAAATAAAGACTACTTTGCATACAGTATTAAAACCATATTATTAAAAAAATTAGCACAACTCAATCCATTCGAACAAAAAGATTACTATCATCTACTAACAAAAGAATGGCCTACACTAACAGAAAGTATTTATGGAATAAAGATTCATGAAAAAAATAACCAAGAAAGATTTGAAATCAGGTATCCACGTGGTACTTTAGATGAAAAAATAATCCAAAACTACATTAACTTTTCTCTAAAATTAATAAATGCTTGTATATTTCCTAATCAAAGAATAGATAAAGAAAAATTAACATACTTAACAAACCAAGAAATAACATCCTTTTTAAATAATGACTTTAGTATTTATAGATCAAAACCAAAAGAATTTTTAGAACTAATAGAAAATATCTCTCAAACACAAAAAGATATAGATGATTTATCATATCAATATAAAAAAGTACATCATTCATGGAAAAAAGGTCAATTATAAAATGAAACACCAACTTCACATATAATATAGAATTTGATAAAATAAAGAAGGTGATATTATGAATAAACCTCTAGCATTAAAATTAGCTCCTACTACTCTATCAGAAGTAATAGGCCAAAAACATCTATTAGGAAAAGGAAAAATATTAACAAATCTTGTAAAAAATAAAAAATTATTTTCTATGATTTTATATGGAAAACCAGGGATTGGAAAAACATCAATTGCTAATGCTATTGTAAAAGATTTAAACTTAAGATATCGTTTTTTAAATGCCACCATTAACACCAAGAAAGACTTAGACATCGTAATAGAAGAAGCAAAAATGTATGATGGTATTATACTAATTATGGATGAAATTCATCGTCTAAATAAAGATAAACAAGATATCTTACTACCTCAACTAGAAAGTGGTCTAATTACTTTAATCGGTATGACAACATCAAATCCCTATCATTCAATTAATCCTGCAATTCGTAGTAGATGTCAATTATTTGAGTTAAAAGAGTTAGAAACAGATGATATTATAGAAGGTCTAAAAAGAGCTATAAAGCACCCTGATTTAAAAGGAATTAAAATAGATAATAAAAGTATCGAACTAATTGCAAAACTATCTGGAAATGACCTAAGATACGCTTATAATCTATTAGAAGTAGCTTATTATGCAACAGATAATAAAACAATTACAGAAGATGAAATTAGAAAGATTAACAACAAACCAGTCTTTTTTGCTGATAAAAATGGAGAAGGACATTACGATGTCTTAAGTGGACTTCAAAAATCCATTCGTGGAAGTGATGTTAATGCTGCTCTACACTATCTAGCAAGATTAATAGTAGAAGGAGACCTAGACTCTATCTATAGAAGATTATCTGTCATCGCCTATGAAGATATTGGCTTAGCTAATCCAGCCATTGGACCAAGACTAGATGCCGCAATCAACGCAGCAGAAAGAGTCGGCCTACCAGAAGCAAGAATCCCCCTAGGAACCATAGTAACAGAAATGGCACTATCTCCTAAAAGTAATACAGCTCACACTGCTTTTGATGAAGCAATAAAAGATATTGAAGAAGGAAATGTTGGAACCATTCCAAAACATATAAAAACAAATGCCAAAGACTATAAATATCCTCATGATTATAAAGGAGCATTCGTTATCCAACAATACTTACCAGATAAATTAAAAAACAAAAAGTATTATCATCCAAAAGATATTGGATATGAAAAAAACATCAAAGAAATTTATGAAAGACTAGAAAAAATAAAAGGTCAAGGAAACTAATCCTTGAACCTTTTTTATAATATTTAATGTGACTTACTCTGCAATAATACAAAAAAAACTCGTAATAACAGATACAACCAAATACAATATAATATTTAAACAAAATAAAGATAAAGAAAAAGTAATATCACGAAAGAAGAAAAAATAACTAAATAAAAAAATAAAAGACCTGATAAATATAGTAAAAACACTAATAACAATAAGTAAATGAATAAAATTCTTTTTATATGATTTACGTAATAACAAAAACTCAAAAGACCGATCCCATTCATTAGTAAAAAAGGTATAAGTAATATATATATGACAACTTATTTGAAATAACATCCATATAATTTTAATTCCTTCCTGATATGGAGGTAATCCCAATAATATCGTAAATAACGAAACATCAACAGGCAAACTTAACATATAAAGTATAAATATAAAATATAAAAATATATAAACAACAAATAATAATAAATATTGCTTTTTTATAGATTGTAACAAACTTAACAAATTATATTTCATAAAATCCACTACTTAGTATGAACCTCTCCTACATCAAAATAATAAATAAAATCAGATAGATTATCTAAATCTTCTTTGATATGAGTAGATATAATAATAAGTTTTCCTTTTTCTTTTTCTTCTTTTAATATATTACTAATTTTTTTTACACTATTTTCTTCAATACCATTAAATGTCTCATCCAAAATAATAATATCAGGATTCTCCATTAGTACTTGTGCAATACCTAATTTTTGTTTCATTCCCAGGGAATACTCAGAATATTTTTTATCTTTTTCTTCATATAAATTAACATTCTTTAAGGCCTCATCTATTTCTTGTTTTCCTATTTTATTTTGATTTTTAGCTAACAACTCTAAATTCTCATAACCAGTTAATTCTGGAAAAAAATTAGGTTTTTCAATAATAGCTCTCATATTCAAAAGATATAAATTACCTTTATCATAGCTTTTATTATCAAATAGTATCTTTCCTGTAGTTGGCTTATAAAGTCCGCACAATATCTTTAAAAACACACTTTTACATGAACCATTCCTACCACTTAATCCATAGATATGTCCACTCTCAAAGGATGCATTAACATTATTTAATACTGTATTTTTCTTAAATATTTTACTAACATTCTTTACTTCTATCTTCATCAGTATCCTCATATTTATTTTTCTCACATTGTATTACTAACTTTTCTTTATTTCTATATGCTAAATAAACAAAAACAAATTGACAATCAGGGCATGGATCCGTCATTGAAGTATATGCATTTTTTACTTTTATCTTTTATCCATCCCAACTTGTTTTATTAATCGTCCTAGATTTTGTCCAGGTTACTGGACTAATATTATAATAAGTCATATCCGTGGCTGCAGCATTTACAGACCAAGGAATAATTATAACTCCTAAAATTTCTCTGAATTACATTTCTAGTTACCACAAACAGTATACTAACTACTTTTCATCATTTTATCACAAAAAAAGAAAGAAAAAATAGAAAAAAAGTTCATTTACAAAATAACTTTGTTAAATGAACTTAAATATTATGCATTTTTCAAAATAAACAATTCTATTAAAAAATTACCATCCACATCACTAGATTTAATCTTTAAATCCATATCAGCTAAAGTTCTTAAAATACTACGTAATTCACTTTCACTATAATATCTAGTTAATTCTCTAGTCTTTTGTATTCTATATACCTTCTCTCCTAAAATATCAGCAATCTCTTGATTCAGCCTCGTCTTTTTCTCAATAATCTTTACTTGATACATAATCAAAAACTGACTAGCAAGAAGTCCTAATAAAGGAATAGCATCGATAGCATAATTTTGTAATTCATAATACTTCTCTAACGCCTTCTTTTTATCTTTAGATGCTAATACTCGTACAAATTCAAAAGTTAAATCTCTAGAATCCCCTAACTTTTTAACAACCAATTCACAAACATCAGAAACAGAAATTGCTAAGGTATCAGCACGATATAATTTTAACTTTTGACATTCCTGATGAATTCTTCCAATATCTTCCAAACAATCAGTAACTAATTTTCTAATAACACCATCTTCTAATTTATATCCTTCTAATTCCTTCTTAGCATAATCAACAGCACTCACATTAAGTAATTCATAATCCAATAATTTCTTCAACTGTTTTGTAATCTTTCTAGTATGATTTAACTTTTTAGCTGTAACAATAACTAAAACACTATCTAATGGATCTTTTAAATATTTCAAAAAATGTTCCATATCTTTTTCATTTCCATCAACAGCCAAGGAATCAATATGTTCAATAATTATTACCTTTTTATCAGAAAATAAAGCATAAGTATCTAAATCTTCCAAAGCATTAGCTAAAGAAACTTCTTCCATATCATAAAAGTGAACAACAGCATCTAAAAATCCTTGATCCTTAATAATTTCATTAATCTTTAATTCTATTAAATATGAATCTAAACACTCTAATAAGTAATTATTTTTCATCCTTCAACACTTTCTCAATATGATTATAAATCTTAGGCAAATATTGTTTTGTCTTTCCACCACCTTGAGCGAAAGTAGGACTTCCTCCACCATTACCTAAGGAAGTAACAGAAGCTTCCTTTACAACAAGACCACTATTAACATGACAACTACTTCGAGATAAGAAATTAATACTTCCATCTTCTTTAATATTAGCAAAAAATACGAAACCTTCTCCCATCTCTTCAATAATAGCATCAGCAACAGATTTTAATAAATTAGTATCTTTATTTTCAACTGTCATCAAAAGTCCAAAGGTACCATTATAATCCTTAATACGTTCACGATAAATATCCAAATTAGAAAGTACTTGTTTTTCTCTTAAATTATAATATTTCTTTTCTAAGTCTCTCACTTCTTGTTGTACATATTGTAACTCATTTCGATTAAATATAATATCTTTATAAGAACTAGGTTTACTATGATCGATATCAACATCAAACTCAAGCTTAATGCCCATTTCTTTCGCATCATCGATAATCTCTTTTGCTTTCATTAATAATTTAATCATCTCATCATTATATGGTTTAATAATATCAAATAAAGTGTCCTCTATTTTTCCACCAGTAACTGCTTCAATGCGGTACAAATTACTTCCCTTAGTCTCATAAGAAGAAATAGCAAATTTTTCAATATCTTTCGTATTAGAAGCATGAGTACCCCCACAAAGTTCAATAGATTTACCAATTTTGACAACTCGAACAATATCCCCATACTTCTCATTAAATAAAGCCATCGCCCCAATTTGTTTTGCTTTATCAATTGGCATTACTTCAGTAGAAATAATAATATGTTTATCAATCATATGATTAACAAAATTTTCTACTTCGATAATTTTATCATCCGTTAACTTCCCAGCATAAGTAAAATCAAAACGCAATTTATCTCCATCAACATAACTTCCAGCTTGTCTTATTTGACTAGAAACGCATTGTTGTAAAGCATATTGTAACATATGAACACTAGAATGATTCGCTTCCGTTCTCTTACGACGATCCTTATCTAGAATAATTTCACATTCATCATTAGCACTAATATAACCATCTAATAATTTAACTTTATGAATATGTTGTCCATTAGGAGCTTTAAACGCATCAAGTAAACGAGCTTTAAAATTCTTACCAATGATCATACCCGTATCACTAACTTGTCCTCCACTTTCTGCATAGCAACAAGTTCTCTTCAAAGCAATATAACAATCATGATCAATTCTATCTACAATACTATCTTTAGAAAAAATAGCTAAAACATTAGTCCTTAAACGATAAATTCCATAAACAAATTGACTTTCTTCTTTAAAATCCAATAATACTTTCTTCTGACTTGCCATAGCAGATTTATTCTTAGCATTCTTTTTAGCAAGCTTCTTTTGAATATCCATATACTTATCAAACTCTTCTCGAGAAACTTTATACCCTAATTCAGCCAAGTACTCTTCTGTTAATTCAAACGGAAAACCATAAGTATCATATAACTTAAAAGCATCTTCTCCACTAATAGTTCCATCTACTGACTGACTAACCAAGTCTTTCAATCGACGTTCTCCTGCCGCTAATGTCTTTAAGAATAATTTCTCCTCTTCCAAAACAAGTGTTTCTACCATGACCCATTTCTCAGTTAAATATGGATAAGCTTCCTTCATAACCTCAACGACCTCAGAAACAATCTTATATAAGAATGGACCTTGTAATCCAATATTTTTACCAATACGAACACTACGACGCAACAATCTTCTTAATACATAACCACGCCCATTATTATCAAAATAAGCACCATCAGCTAAAGCAAAAGTAATAGCACGAATATGATCAGCAATAATTTTAAATTCCTTTTGCCCATCATAATCAAACCCAGTTAATTGTTCAATATGTTTAATAATTGGTTGAAATAAATCCGTCTCAAAAGTACTATCGACACCTTGAAAAACACAACACCATCTCTCAAGCCCAGCACCAGTATCAATATTTTTACTAGGAAGTTCTTTATACTTAGACCGTGCAACTCCTTCTTTAGAATTAAACTGACTAAAGACATTATTCCAAATTTCTACAAATCTTTCCTGTTCTTCATCATTTTTAAACTTATCTAAGGCATCATGATTAGGATCATATTTTTCTCCTCGATCAAAGAAAATCTCAGAATCCGGTCCACAAGGGCCTTCTCCAATCTCCCAGAAATTCTCTTCTAATTTAACGATATGTGCCTCATCCAACCCAACATCAATCCATTTTTGATAAGCTTCATGATCTTCAGGATAAACAGTAACATAGAGTAACTCCTTAGGAATATCGAACCATTCTTTTCCTGTTAACAATTCAAAAGCAAACTCAATTGCTTCATCTTTAAAATAGTCTCCAATAGAAAAATTTCCCATCATTTCAAAAAAAGTTTGATGACGCTTCGTAAGACCAACATTTTCAATATCGTTAGTACGAATACATTTTTGAATATTAACAAGTCTTCTACACTCTGGAACTTCTCTACCATCAAAATATTTCTTAAGTGGAGCAACACCTGCATTAATCCATAACAAACTATCATCATTAACAGGTATTAACGATGCACTCTCAACCTTTTTATGTCCTCGACTTTCAAAAAACTTATACCAAGTATTTCGAATCTCATTATGACTCATATATCTCATTTTACTTCACTCCTTCATGTTTATTAATATCATCTAATATTTCTAAAAGTCTTTTATGATAATCATCTAAACTACCATTATTAAACAAGAAATAATCACTATAAGCAATAGGACCACCTTTTGCTAAATTTTCAATTTCAGAAACATCACGATACATAATATCTTCTCTATTAAATGGTCTATCTATTCTATTATTTACACGTTCATATCGTAACGCTTTATCAACAACAATACAAACAAGTTTTAACTCAGGAAACCGTTCGATTAAGTATTTATACTCATACCAAGAATACAACCCATCTAAAACAACGTCTCCTTTCTTTAAAGCCTTTTTAATATCTGGTTCTAAAAACTTTGCATAACACTCAGGACCATAATCACGTCTTAACTTTTCCCGAAACTCTTTTTCACTTTTACCATCTGCTGTCCTCTCAATTCCTGCTTCTGCCATTAACTTATAGGTAATACCTCCAAAATATAGCTTTGTCCAACCTTCATTTTCTAAATAATCAGTAGCAATACTCTTACCACTACCACTCATACCTACAACTGCTATTAACTTTCTCATATAACCTCTCCTTCCTGATATGCTTCTACACCCATTATTTTATCAGCTTCTGAATACAATCTTTCTTTCGATGTATTACGTACAATATAATCATAATCTTTATACTGATCCATTTCTGTTTCTGTAACATGATTTTTCTCATGATCTGTAAGTTCATTTTCATAATTTTCTCTAATCACATGCACTATTTTAATATCAGGAAAACGTCGCCTCAACTCTTCAAACTCAAATAAAAGTCGACCATCCGTAATAATAAAAACATCAAAAAAGTTCTTTAAAATTTCAACATCCTCACAAAGACGATCTATTAAAAAATATTTCTTACCAAGTCGCTTTTGAATAACTTCAATTCCCATCTCTTGCAAAAACTGTCGAGGCTTTTCTGCCATATTACCATTCCAACTAAAATAATTTCTAGCATACTCATAAAGAGGTGTTGTAATATGTAAAATACAAGTATTATGACCAGCAAAATCATATTGTGTTTTCATATATCTACCCATTAAATCCTTACCTGACCCCGCCTTACCTGCTAATAAATAAATCTTCATAAATCCTCCTTAAAAACAAATAAAAGACCTAGCTAGGAGGACATAAGTCCGGTACCATCCTAACTTGGTCTTAATTATCATAACGGCATGACCGATAAAGCTCATAAAGGAGCTTCTTAAAGAACTGAATAATCGTTTTCACCAACCACGATTTCTCTATTATATTCAAATTTCTTTAATACTTATCTTTATTCAACGCTTTATTTTATTTTTCACCAATTACCTTACCCATAACATCCATTTTTTCATCAACAAATGTAAAAATAATCTTTAAAGCAGCAATCACAGGTGTTGCAACAATCATACCTATAATACCAAAGAAATGCTGAAAAATCAATAGGCCTAACATAATTGTTACTGGATGAAGCTTCATAGTATGTCCCATAATTAATGGTTGATAAAAATTATTTTCTAATAACTGAACTACAATAATAGATATAAGACAACATATTCCAACAATAGGATCCATCATAAATCCAACAATAAGAACAGGAATTGCTCCAATATAAGGACCAAAATACGGAATAATATCAGTTAAGGCACAAAAGAAAGCAAAAACTAAAGGAGCCTGAATTCCACTAAGTGTAAGTCCAATTGCTTGCGTAATAAACACAAGAGACATAATCAATAATAGTCCTTGAACATAACTTCTTAACGAATCATTCAACCGCACAGTAAGCTCTACAGCTCCCTTTCTCCATCTCTTCGGTAAAAAAGAAATAAAAGTACTATTCAATTTATCAAAATCAAACAACATATAAAAACCAATCATAAGTCCTAAAAAGAAAGAAATACCTCCGCTAATAACACTAGATACAATACCAAACGCCATATTAGGAATTTTAGTAGTCATATTCATTCCAAAATTTTCAATCGCATGATATGTATGATCTTTAACCCCATTAAAATCATAATTAAAAGTATAATTTAAATCAACTACCAACCCATTAAAAAACTTTTTAAAATCATCAACTAAATCAGGAATATTCCCAATAAAGTCCTTAATTTGATTTCCCATAGCAGGAACTAGTAAAGCTATAATTAAAAATAAAAAAGCAATAAACAAAACATATACCAAAATACAAGCTAAAATTCTAGGAAACTTTTTTCCTTGTAACCATTTAACTAAAGGATCAAGTAACCAAGCAATAATAAGTCCGATAAATATAGGAGAAATAACAATTAAAAACTCACCAACGAATCGTAAAGCATGCCACTCTTTCACTAAATATGTTACAAGTAATACTAAAGCAATAATTGCGATAATATAACCAATATGAAGAAGCCTCTTCCCAGTAAACAAAATATCATTTAAACTATCAATATCAACTTCCTTATCTTTTTTCTTACGAAACATATATTCATCTCCCTAACTACTACCCTAACTCTAACTAATATTATTATATCATACAAAAACTAAAATAAAACCCATTTCAAAAAAATAACTCATTATTTTTTGAGTTATTCTCTATCAAACAAATGATTTAATCTTTATATCTAAATAAATAATCTATACTAGTAAATAATATTTAAAATATCACGATTTCAATTATTTTATTTTTTTATGTTTTCTTAACCAGTCCTGAACATACCATAATTGTCCACAACCTCCACCAATATCATCTTGTCCAGCAGGATTAAACATTCTTACATTATATCCTTTCTCTAAAAACTTATTTTGAAAATTATTAATTATTTCTAAATTTCTAAATGATTTTTCCTTCATATTTTCATTCTTAGAACATACAACACTAAAAGTAAAATTAAATATCACTGGTGAAAATAAATGTGTTAAGTTTATAAAATCCTCTTCTGTATTATTTGTCCCATCGATGCAATAGTTTAAAAATGGTTTTCTATTAGTTTCTTTCCACCATATAATTCCTGCATCTCTTATTTTTTCTAAATTCATTTTCTTATGAAAAGGAATTAACTTACTTCTTTGTATATCATCAGATTTATGAATAGAAAACTGTAAACCAACTTTATCTATTTCTTTTGATAATGAAATTATCTGTGAAAAAACATCATCATTATTACATCCTATAGTAGATAGTAATAATTGGGCATTACTAAACTTCTTGTGTAAGATTCGAATTGCTTTTTCTACTTCCGTCCAATTAAGCATCGGTTCTCCCATAGACATAAACATAAATTGTAACTTTTTACACTTTTCATTAATATCCGTTATAATTTTTTTATCACGTAATACACTCAGAATTTGTTCAACAATTTCATCACTAGTAAGGTTTCTAATAAAATTAGCTCCCGTTCCACAAAATTTGCATCCTACCGGACATCCACTCATTACACTACAACAAATCACTGTTCTTTCATAAAAGTCATTATATTTATATAATACTGCTTCTAAAACTATATCATCCTTAGTAAATACATATTTCCAAACATTACCTTCACTACTATTAAACACTTTATATTCCATTATATCCACCTCTTTCTTTTTTTATTATTGAATATCAACCTTAAAAAGATATTTTTTTCTAAATTCTTTTACTTCCGTTTTTATTCCATTATCAATTCATAATCTCTCTACTTTATCTTTACCAATTGTCATTTCCAGCATATCACGCCCCATCTTATTATATTTTTGTTAATAACACATCTTGTAAAAAAAACATTTGTTATTAACATTATATTAATAACTACTAAAATAATCAACTATTTTTTGCAGTTTTTCTTAACTATATTATAATATCTTATAAAGGAGATGAAAAATATGAGTTTTACGCCATATCAACAAGTAAAAATAGATAAAATGTTAACTTTCTCCAATGATTTTAAAAGATTATACCAGTTAATTCCTAAAGAATTTGTTCACAATTATTACTATGAAAAATTTTTATTTCATACTGCTGAAATAAGTAGTAATATCGAATTAGCAAAAAAGTATATGAAAACAAAAGATGGTCATGATATTGGACTAGATATAGCATCTAATATCAAAACAACAGATGATAATATTACAGCTTTTTTTAAATATATTGCAAACGATGGCAAAGGAAAATGTATGAAGAAAGACCTTATGCAAGTAACATTAGATAAACAACAAGTACTATCTTTTCACTGGGAGTTTACTTCTTACAATTTTGACAAAAAGAAAAAAAACGAAAACACCCCTTCTACTTATGACTTAGTAATGAAATTAAGTGATGACAAATCTCAAGTATTGATAAATCTTTCTACCTCTGAGATATATAATAACGTACCATTCCAGTCTAATCTATCTTCTTACTTTTTACCTGATGGAGAAGAACTTTCTAGAGTTTTAGAAAGCATCAATCTAAAAACACAAGAAATAGTCTTTCATGAAGAACTTTTTCCTATTGGAACCATTGATTCCAAAATTTTAAAGACTTATCAAAAAAATAAACAACAAATTCCTCTTTCCTTATTAAACCTATCTCCTACTAATACTACGATACAAGAGAAAAATAATTTACAAGATTATAAAACAGTATATATTGGGAAAAGTAAAACAGACCAAGGTAGTAGGTTTGCGATATGTGTTAAACCAAGTGATTTTATCAATCAGCAATACCAAAAAAGTTTTGAAAGTATTTCTAGTTTTTTATCTCTTGGCAATAACTTAGTAGAAAACTTAGATTCACCTAACCATCCTTTACTTATAGAAATATCAGAAGAAGACTATCAAAAGTTAACAAATAAACAACAAGAAAAAACTTTGCAATTAAGAAAAAAATAAATTACCTTATTTGAAAGAAAGTGTTATATGAAAAATTTTTATGACTATATTAATAAAAACATACTTAGTAGTCCAACTACCGTTACTAAAGAAGAATATCAACCAATAATTACTAATGATAATATTGGACTACTTTCTAATAGCTTTGATACCAATATTGCAGCTTCTGCTTTTCTTTCTTTTGATCTCATAAAATGTGATACTTTAGAACGAGTTGGAGAAATTAATTTTCAAGCCATGGAATATGATGAATTTTTCTATGGTGGAAATGTAGATTATATGATTTATGATTCCTTTCGACACCTAGGATATGGTACACAAAGTCTTTCTCTTTTAAAACAACTATTGCATGAAAATTCCTATGCAATAGAAGAAGGAATTTTAATATCTACGTTACCTGATAATATTTACTCACAACGTATTGCTATGAAAAATGGTGGAATTTTAATCTATGAAGGGTGCGTCCCAAAAGATAATCCCCTATACCAAATCGATCACGTAGAAGAAGTAAAAATTTATCAAATTAAGTTAAAAAAGTAACACATTATTATTGAGTTACTTTTTCTTTGGTGATATATTTTTTAAATCTTTGTTTCGCTCTATCCATATCAAAATTACCATCAAAATAAGGATTCCAAGAATAATAATCAAAGTTTTCTTGTAATTTTTCAATGTCATGGTTAGGATATAGTTTGCCTTCTACTGTATAATCGATAATAATATTAGTAGCCGTAACAACTTCTTTTTCTTTTAATTCATGTAATAAATCTACTGCCGCATTTGTACTAGATACATTTCTATTCATGGCTTTTAATAATTCTGGATCAAAACTTTGTACTGGACAATGAACAATGTCTAATAAATGGTTATCAGCTAACTCTAATAATTCATCCCTACATTGTATTAAGTTCTGAGGCTCTATATTTCTAATAGATATTTCTTTATTACATTCCTTGGCAATCTTACACCAAGCCTTTACTTGAGATACAGTAGGACTATCAGATGTTAACACCACGTGCTCATGATTTAAAAATTCTTCAATCTGTTCTTCTGGCACCATTTCATAGCCTTCTCCTCTAGTATGACGAATAGTACAATATTTACACTTACCATGGCAACCAGCACCAATCTTTAATGGATAATAATTTCTAAACAAATTCCCATCTTTTAAATTATCATTACTTTCTTCAAACCCTGGTACCCAGAATGGTTTTTCATAATGAACTAAACTTCTATCATCTAACTCTTACCCTACTACTCTAACTACATCTAACCTTTTAATATATTCTGGTAATGGTATATCCATTCTTTGAGCAAGACATCCTCCCATAAATATATCTTTTTCTGTTTCATCATGTAATCTGCTTGCAACAGCTATATCATTTAATACAGCAAGATCTGTTACCTGACAACCTAATACCACAATATTATCAGCATCACGTACCTCACTTACAAATCTATCTTTGTATTTATTCGCAAAAGATAGCATATCACTCCATACAGACATACAAGCAGCACTTGTTGCATAAATTTTTCCCTCTAAATCCTCTTCTTGGTAAAGCATTCCTTCCCCAAATTTATTATTTACTATTTTCATACTTATCCTCCCCCATTAACATTTTTAATATCTTATATTAAATTCTCCTCTTTATCAAGTATCTAAATCTTCTATCTCTTCTAACCAAGCATCATAATTAGCATCACTTGGCATACGTAAATCACCTCTAGGAGATAGACTAATACTGCCTACTTTTACTCCATCAGGAATACAATTTCTTTTAAACTGTTGTGTAAAAAATCTTTTAATAAATACTTTTAACCATTTTTTTATCTCATCTTTAGTAAAACTATTTTTAAAAGTATGTTTTGCTAAAATATAGATTTTCTTAGGTGTAGCACCATATCTTAAAAAGTGATAAAGAAAGAAATCATGCAATACATAAGGTCCAATACTAGATTCCGTTTTTTGTAAAATATTTCCTGCTTCATCCGGTGGTAAAAGTTCCGGAGAAATTGGTGTTTTTAGAATATCATTTAAAAGTTCTTTTTTCTTACCAGTCGTTATATCTGCCATATAAGAAACTAAATATCTAACTAAAGTTTTAGGAATAGAGGTATTGACTGCATACATACTCATATGATCTCCATTATAAGTACACCAGCCTAAAGCAAGTTCTGATAAATCTCCCGTACCAATGACTAATCCACCTTCCATATTCGCAACATCCATCAAAATTTGAGTACGTTCTCTTGCTTGAATATTTTCATAAGTAATACTTCTATCTGTCTCTGGAAGTCCAATGTCCTTCATATGTAGAATAGATGCATCCTTAATACTAATTTCTTTTAAAGTCGCACCATACTCTTTTACTAAATCAATAGCGTTTTGATACGTTCTATCTGTTGTTCCAAACCCTGGCATCGTAACACCAATAATATCTTTCATATCTCGTTTTAATTTTTCAAAAGCTCCTACGATGACAAGATAAGCAAGAGTAGAATCAAGTCCACCAGACATACCTATGACACATTTAGGATTACCAAGTTGAATTAAACGTCTCGCTAAAGCACTTGACTGAATCTCTATAATTTCTTCACATCGTCTATTTCTTTCAAATTGATCAGAAGGAACAAATGGATATTCTTTATAATCTCTTTGTAATTCTAATATAGTATCAAAAACATCCACTTTGATAATGTTATATTCTATATCATCAACCATATGCATATAACTTCTATTTTTAATACGATCATTAGCAAGTTTTAAAACATCAATATCCGCAGTAATTATATTACTTTCTATTTCAAATCGCCTATTTTCTGCTAACATAGAACCGTTTTCATAAATCATACTAGCTCCACCAAATAAAAGATCAGAACTTGACTCCATCACTCCACTAGATACATAAACATAAGCAGAGATTGTTTTAGATGACTGCATCGCAACCAGCCCTTTACGATATTCATGCTTACCAATAAGTTCATTACTACTAGATAAATTAAAGATAATAGTTGCTCCATGTAAAGTATGATGATTACTAGGAGGACAAACAGTCCATAAATCTTCACAAATATCAATTCCAAATGTAATATTTTTTAATTTCTTATCTTGAAATAATAAATTCGTAGAAATAGGAACAACCTGATCTAACAACTTCATCTTCCCTGTCTTTAAATCTCTACTAGAAGAAAACCATCTAGCTTCATAGAACTCTTGATAATTAGGAATATAAGTCTTTGGTACTACTCCTAAGATTTGTCCTTTTTCAATTACTACAGCACAGTTAAACAACTGATTATCATGTCTAATTGGCATTCCTAAAATAGAAATAATATCTAACTCTTTTGTCTCATCTAATAACTTTCGTAAAGCTTTTTCACTATCAATCAATAATTGATCTTGTAAAAATAAATCACCACAAGTATATCCAGTTAAAGACAATTCTGGAGTTGCTACAATCGATACACCTCTTTTTACTGCCTGTTTTATCTCTTTAACTATTTCTTCTGCATTTTTCATAGGATTAGCTAAAGCTAATTTATTTACAATAGCACCTACTCTGATAAATCCATACTCTTTCACTTGTATCTCTCCTTTTTTATAGTGTATCAAGATTTTATCTTTTTACTAAATCTCATGTTACTTTTTTATTTTTTGATATATATATGAATTTGCTTTTTCTATGGTATATTGTGATTGTAAATCAGTAATATAACCTCTTTTTACTAATTCTTTTGCCTCATCAAAACTACATTCAAAATAACGTATAAACTCATCTTGATCTAAATTTTGCATTTTTAACTTTTTACAATTTAGAGCTAGCATACTATAATTATAAGCAGCACTACATCCTTAATCTTGATAATAACTTCCAAGTAGTTCTATTTTTTCAGGGACATAACCAGTTTCCTCTTCTAGTTCTCTTTTACCAGCAGCAATAGGACTTTCACCAGCTTCAATATATCCTGCAGGTAACTCTACACAAACCGTATCTTTTGTAAAAGCTCTAGATTGTACTACTAATAAAGTATTATTATCTTCTGTTAATGGTAAGATGATAACAGCACTACCATCCCTACCACCTTTTACGATTTTTTCTCTTACAACAACATCTCCCCGAGCAAGCTCCACCATATATTTTTTAACATTGATAAACCCTTTCCTTTTAACAGGATTATGCATATTATCATACACATAATCCGATGGAACTAAAGTTTTTTTAATAGCTTTTAACTCATTAATATAACCCTTTAATTCTTCTAATTTTTCTACTCTCATTTCATTACCTTTCTATTTACTTTTTTTGCTTTCTCTTCATTAATCATTTCATTTTTCTGTTCCCATAATGGATAACTTAAATCTACATGTACCGGATGTGGATTTAAAAATCTTTTATTCTCATCACTCAACGTTTCTTTTTCTTTAGTACAATAATCTCTAATTTGCATTACTGGAATACTATCATAAACACATTTACCATCGATAAAAATAGGCTTTAACAACTCTCTTACAGTATAAGTACCAGGTAATAACTCTGTCTTTTTCCAAGTATCTACAGGATCAAATAAAACAGTATTTTGTCCCTCATTATATTCTTCACTAGTAAACCCTATAATATCCCCTTTAATCTTACCTGTATTTTTATCATAGAAACGATAAACTTGTTTATCACCAGGATTAGTAATTTTTACTCTATCTTCACTTAACTTAATTTTTGGAATCATTTTTCCTTCTTTCTTAATAGCAGCTAACTTATATACTCCTCCAAAACTTGGACAATCACGTGAAGTAATTAGACTAGTTCCTACACCCCATAAATTAATCTTCGCTCCTTGTCCTTTTAAAGATTCAATTAAATATTCATCTAAATCATTAGAAGCACAAATAGTAGCATCATAAAATCCTGCATCATCTAGCATCTTTCTTGCTTTTTTAGACAAATAAGCTAAATCACCACTATCTAGACGAATTCCATATTTTTGAGGCATCTTACCTTCATCCTTCAACTCTTGAAAAACCTTAATTGCATTAGGAACACCAGAACCAAGGGTATCATAAGTATCCACTAAAAGAGTCGCATTATTTGGGAAAAGTTCAGCATATTTTTTGAACGCCTCATATTCACTAGGAAAACTCATAATCCAACTATGAGCATGAGTTCCAGCAACAGGAACATCGAACTGTTTACCACATAATACATTACTAGTAGCACAACAGCCACCAATCATAGCAGCTCTTGCTCCTAAAGTTCCTGCATCTGCTCCTTGCGCTCTTCTTAATCCAAATTCCATTACGCCATCACCTTCTGCTGCATGACACACCCGAGCAGCTTTTGTCGCAATCAAACTTTGATGATTGATAATGTTTAAAATCGCCGTTTCCACTAACTGTGCTTCTATAATTGGAGCTTCTACTTTCAATAACGGTTCCATTGGAAAAACAACTGTTCCTTCTTCAATTGCATAAATATTTCCCGTGAATTTAAAATTCTCTAAATAATTTAAAAAGTCTTCATCAAAAATTTCAAGTTCTCTTAAGTAATCAATATCATCTTTGTCAAAATGCAAATTTTTGACATAATCGATTACTTGTTCTAACCCTGCACAAATAGCATACCCTCCTTTAGATGGATTACTACGATAAAAGACATCAAATACCACCCGATCTTCATTTTTAATATCATGATACCCTTTCATCATAGTAAGTTCATATAAATCAGTTAATAATGTTAAATTTTCATTTTTCATATTTCTCTCCCTTTCTTTTTATCAAAATATTAATATCAACTTTTAAAAAATTATTCTTATTTCTTAACTAGTTGAATTCCTTGTTGCTTCATTAACAATTTAGCAGCCGAAACATATTCGCCTCTTTCTTCTTCACTATAAGTAGCAACAGCATCTTCATATACAATTATATCTACATCTCGATTCCACTCATCATAATAATTAGCAAGTCCCATAATCCCATTAAAATCACAAATATCCGTACAACAACCAACTAATTTTACTGTTTCTATATTAGTTGCCTTTTTAACAATCTTTCTAAATTCTGGTGCTTCCATAAAACTAGTTGAATTTTTTTCAATAGAAACAGTATCATCTAATGTTTCATATGGTTTCAACTCATCAACAAGTTCTGCCTCACTAGTATTCTTAACACAATGTGAAACATTACCAAAACGCTTAAACTCAACAGCATCAACATCATGAGTATCTTTAACAAAGACAACTAAATCACCATGATTATGAGCTTCTTTAATAATCTCAATCTGTCTAGGAATAATCTTCTTAATATTTTTATCATGCAAAACGCCTTCCTCGACAAACCCTCTCACCATATCAACAACAATCAACATCCCCTCATAAACTTCTAAATTTTTCACTTTGTTCATAATCTTTCCTCCTCTTATTTACATTTTATTAATAACAAAGAGTAAAATTTTTCAAGTGTTTCATCACTTGTTATTAACATTATATTAATAACTAAATAATTTGTCAACAACTTTTTTAATTTTTTTAAACACATAAAAACCTTGTTTCTTAAAAAAACAAGGTTTTATACAAAACTCTTATATATTAATTATTTGCATGTAACGTATTTCTTTTTACTAACCAAACTCCACTGATTATAATTGTAAATCCTAAAATTGTATAAATAATAGAATCTTTAGTTCCCGTATCAGGAACAACTACATTATTAGTATCAGAATCAACTGATTCCTCTGTAGTGGTGGTAGTATTATCAGTTGTAGTATCACTTGAACTTGTATCTTCTTGAGTTGTAGTACTATCATCATTGTCTGTAGTATCTTCCTTTGTAGATGAAGAATCTTTAGACGTATCAACATCTAAGGTAGGTCCTTCTCCCTGAGTAGTAGTTGTCGTCTCCTCTGTTTTATTTTTATTATTAACTTTAGAAACATCAGGTTCTGTAAACTTATTTACTACAGATATAATCAAAAGTCCACCTGCAATAATCAATATTAATAACACGATATAACGTACATAATTTCTCATACTTCCACCTCTTTTTAATTACTATATTATATCATTTTTTTCATAAAATGCAAGTATTTATAACTCTTTTATAATTTTACATGGATTTCCAGCCGCCATAACATTAGATGGAATACTCTTAGTAACAACACTTCCCGCTCCAATTACTGTATTATCTCCAATCGTAACACCAGGTAAAATAGTAGCATTTCCACCAATCCAAACATTATTACCTATTTTAACAGGAATCCCTTTTTCTAGATTTTGATTTCTTCTTTCAACATCTAAAGGATGAGTAGCTGCATAAATATTCACATTAGGACCAATAAAAACATTATCTCCTATTTCAACTTCAGCCGTATCTAATATAGTTAAATTATAATTAGCATAAAAGTTCTTACCAATTGTAATAAAATAACCATAATCACAATGAAATGGCTGTTCAATAATAAAATTATCTCCAATACTATTAACAATCTTCTTAATTAATTCTACTCTCTTATTTATATTTATAGGATCTAACATACTAAACTCATAACATAATCTCTGAGTATATAAATGCTTCTTTTGCATTTGCAAATCATCTGCAATATTATAATATTCTTCCATATCTATATACCTTTCTACATAGGTACCCCTACTTCTCCACGGACTTAACCTCCAATAGTAGCTACCATAGTTTTATTAATTTTTTCTATCTTTAACATCGCATCTAAATTAAACAAAAAAACATCTTAAACTACAAAAATCCATTTCCTTTAAAAAGTCTATTTACCTACTATCTAAGCTTAATACTTTGTAAAAACAAATTCCTTATTAACAAAAAATTATAGAACTACGCTCTATAACAACCTTTTCCTATTTCAATAAATTATTTTTTATAAGGACTTTTAGTCTTAACAAATTCCCGAATATTAACTTTTTGATTCTCCACCTCAAAATAAGGTCTTAATGAATCAGTATCAACATAGTTACAACCAAAAGTAGCACTATCACTAGATTTTAAAGGATTTCTTAAAGCTGTAACAAGCATATCGATTGTCCCTGTAACACTATCTACATCAACATAACAATCATTACCAACTTTTATTAATGTTGCTCCTTTTTTTACTATATCATCAGGACGAACTTCTAAATAGCCTGTATCGGGATCAGTATAATATTTAGCAAGTGGACGATGATCTGAAGTTTCTGAATAGTTACATTTTTTTATATCTCCTACAAAGATTCGATTTCCATTCATATTTATTACCTCCTCCCTAGTATTAGTATACCTTATTATTATAGTTTTTTCAATCGTTTAACCCTTAATAAAACTATTAATTTGGAAAAATAATTCTAACCCTTGTATATTGCTTAACTACACTTTCAATTTCAATATCTAAATTTAGACGATTACACAATTTCTTACACAAATATAAACCAATTCCCGTAGAATGTTCCTTTCTACGATTACTCCCTGTAAACCCTTTTTCAAAAACCCTAGGTAAATCACTTCCTTTAATACCACATCCATTATCTTTTATTTCTAAAATCACACTATTTTTTTTATCTATTCCTCTTATCTGGATTTTCTTTTCCAACTTATCCATATATTTTATAGAATTATTAATGACCTGATTTAAAATAAATATTACCCATTTTTCATCAGTGACAACAAAAACATCTAAATTTTCTACCTCAATTACAATATTATTAGCTAAAAAATACTCTTTATTTCTCATCAGTGCTTGATGAATAATCTCTGATAATTTTATCCTCTTCACAAAATAATCTTTTTCTGTATTTTCACTTCTAGCATAGAATAATACTTGTTCTACTAAATCATCTAACTTTTTAACCTCATATTTTAACTCTTGATCCTTTTTATTATCACTATATAATGATATCGCCGCTAAAGGAGTCTTTACCTCATGAACAAAAGTTTCAATATACTCCTCATAATTTTGATATTTATTTTCTAGCTCTGTTATTTTATCATTCATGGCCTTTGTAGCAGACTTTAAAGCATAATAATAAGCTTCACATTCTATACTTCTTGGTCTCTTTAACAACTCGGATATAAAATACTTTTCATCTAACCCATCCACCATCTCTTTAATTCTTTTATTTTTAAATCCAGCAACCAAATAACTAACCAATAAATATAAAAACAACAATACACTATATAGGACCCAGGAAAAGAATAAAAAGGTCGTATCCATATCTAATAAAAACAAAATCACTAATTGTAGTAAAACAAATATACTATACCACAAAATCAACCATATTTTCTCCTCAACATATGCAATCATCCCAATCGATATCCCTTCTTCCGTACCGTTTTAATAAAATCAACAAGTCCAACTTCTTCTAATTTCTTACGAAGTCTATTAATATTAACAGTTAAAATATTATCATCTAAGTAATATTTTTCATTCCATAGATAATCCAACAACTCTTCCTTAGTAATTATCTTTTCTGGATTAGTAAAAAAGTAATAAAGAATCCTAAATTCGTTTCTAGTTAGTTCTACCGTATTATTATGATAAAAAACGGTAGAAAGATGTAAATCAAGCGTTACGTCTTTTACTTTTATTTCTTTATAAGAAAGAGGATTTCTTAATGCAATAGTTCGTTTTATCTTTTCTAATAAAATATCTTTATTGTAAGGCTTAGTAATAAAGTCATCTCCTCCAACTAAAATACTTTTCAACTCATCTTCTTCCTTAGTACAACTTGTAACAAAAATAACAGGAACTAACTCTTGTTCTTTTATCTTTTTACAAATATCAAAACCATTCTCATTAGGCAAATTAACATCTAATAAAATTAAGTTTTTACAAATATGCTTAACATCTTCTACAATATCTCCACTAAAATCATCAATTACTTCTACGTAATAACCATTAGACTCTAAAAGAATCTTTAATTCCTGTCTTATTTTTTTATCATCTTCTACAATTAATATTTTCATATAAATTCCTCTTTCTTCTATATTATATCATACTGCCTGGTAACGAAAAAACTCCTCCTGGAGTTATTCTTCGATATTGTTTTTAAATGTTATATAGGTTGCAACAAAATAAATTCCATAAATAACTAAGAAAATTCCTATTGTAATAAATATAGTTATTAAATAATTCATCGAAGCACTAGTTACCGCATAGAATATCCTATTAATAGAAAATGCAGTTACAACAGAAATAATAATAGGATAAATTACTGGAAATAAGAAATTAGCAGTAATTTGTTTTCTAATTGTTTTTTTAATATTTTTATCTTCTACCCCTAATTTCTTTAACAGTTTATATTGATATTTATTCTTATTAGAATCACTTAATGTCTGAATAGATAGAATTGTTCCTACAACCGTAATAAAAATAAAACTAATATAAAGTAGGGAGAAAGAAAATATAGTCATAGCTGTTTTATCTGCCGCCACAAAATAACCTCTCACAACTACAGGAAAATAAGAAAATGTAGTATCTCCATCTTGTAATTCATACATTCCTAATTTCTGTAATTTTACATTATCCTCTTCTGTTGTATCATTTGTAGTATCAAATACATAGTTTTCGACAACCACTAACATATCACTATCAATTACTTCATCTGGTACTACAATCAAATAACTATTTCCTGTTGACCAGGCCAATCTAAAATACTCCATAGTTACTTCCTTAAAAGATAAATCATAATTGTTAATAGTTATAGTAGGATGCCTATTCTCTACATTTTCTAATCCATCTTTTACAGTCTTATCACCAGTTACAAAATATTCGTTATCTAACTCTACCGGTTCTCCTCCAAGCATTTTGACTAATTTATTATAATCACTTTCTTTTAAATAACAGTCATAATCAATGAACCCATTACTCCCAATATCTTTTACATATTTAGATACTTGCATATCTTTACTTGTATAAATACGATAATCAATTTCCTCTTCTATCTCATAATTTTCATGGATATAATCAATATATTTTTTTGCTTGTTCAGTATTATTCATTTTTCCAAAGAAACTATCCTCTATATCAGAAGAAATAGATTCTACAGAAATATCATAAGGAGCTTGCTGATCAACATTATTTTCATAAGCATCTTTCATTACAAAAGATAAATTCATACAAACTAAATTTAAAGTAATTAATAGTGATAATGTACCTAACGTAACTCCTATAGTCTTAGATTTTGCTTCAAAGTTTTTCGCAACAAATAAATTATCTTTCTTATATTTTATATTTCGTCTCTTATTAATAAACGCTAAAATAAAATCTCCTAAAGTAAAAGTCACCCCGTAAATACTAATAATTAATAAAATAACAGAACTCAGTAAACAAATAGTAGAACCAGGACTCATAACTTTAAAAAAATAATCACATAAATATAATCCTACAATTCCCATAATAGCAAAAATTATAAATAAAATATTTCTATATTTTTTCTTCTTCCATATCTTTTGTTCATTTTTCTTTTCGAAATATAATAAATCATGTATTTTCATTTTCTTCATTCTTCTACTACTTCTAAATAAAGTAAATGTATAAATTAATACAAAATATAGAAAGGAAAGGAAAATAGGAGTAGTAGAAACTTTTAAAGATATTTGATATGGCATTTCAAACAATCGCATTACAATTGCCGAAAATAAAATTCCTAAAATAATTCCTATAAAAAAGGAAATAAGAAAAGACAAAAATCCCAAAATGAAGTTTTCTATTATAAAAAGACGATTAATTTTCTTCTTTTCAATCCCAAGAATCATATAAGTTCCAAATTCCCGACTTCTCTTAGAAAACATAAAACGCATCGTATAATTAATTAACCAAGCTATGACAAACACAATAATAACACTTACAAATATGATAGCATATTTTAAATTATCCATCATATCAGATAACTCTAAAACATCCTTTGAAAAAGACACAAAATTAAAAGCAAATATTAAAGAAAAAGCCATAATGACAGTTATAATATAGATGATATAGTCTTTGATACTTCTTTTTACATTACGAATTGCTAATTTACTTAACACTTGAAACATCTCCACCTAATAATGTTAATACATCTAATATTTCATTAAAAAACTCTTTTCTAGACTTTTCTCCTTTTCTTATTTCATTAAATATTTTGCCATCTTTTAAAAATAACACTCGCCTGCAAAAACTAGCACTAAAAGTATCATGAGTTACCATTAAAATCGTAGCATTTAAATTTTCATTCATTTCATCCATCGTCTCCAATAACATTCTACTACTTTTAGAATCTAGTGCACCGGTTGGCTCATCAGCAAGAATTATCTTAGGGTGATTAATTAAGGCTCTTGCACAAGCACATCGTTGTTTTTGACCACCACTGACTTCATAAGGATACTTATTTAAAATTTCTTTAATTCCTAATTTTTCAGCAATATCATCCACTTTTTCTTCTACTTTACCTACATCCTCTTTATTAATAATTAAAGCAAGAGAAATATTTTCAGAAATCGTCAGTGTATCTAATAAATTAAAATCTTGAAAAATAAAGCCCAAATTTTCTCTTCGAAATCTAGCAAGATCTTCCTCTTTTAATTCAGTGATATCTTGATTACCAATATAAATATGCCCACTAGTTACCTCATCAATTGTCGAAATACAATTTAACAGTGTTGTTTTTCCACTTCCACTTGCTCCCATGATAGCAGTAAATTCACCCTTCTCTACTTCTAAAGATAAATCATTTACTGCTTTAGTTATATTATTTTTCACTCCATAATATTTTTTTAGATTTTTTACCTCTAGTATTTTTGGCACTTTGCATCCCGTCCTTTATTTCACTAATTTTTTCTTTCAGAAAAGAACATAAAGAAATCATACCTCCTATTATAATACATGGTAAAAGTATAATTAATAATAATATTGTTACTTTTAACCCTAAAACATTAAAACTTGACATAGTATCACTCCTTTTTGTTCCTTTCTTGATATCAGTATAACAAAGAACAAACTAATATAATCTTACAGTTTTGTTATATTTCTAGTAATACTATACTTACTAGTTATTTTCTATCAAGTTTTAGTTGCTTTAGAGAAATATTTAGTTGGAACAAAAGAATTAAGTTTACTTAATTCGCCTTGATCGTCACCTTTCAAGTTTCCTGCTTCTCAGACTAAGTAACCTTACTTCTCCACAGGCTTAACATCCGATAGTCGCTACCGTAGTTTTCTTTTATTTCTTTCTTTTCTACTTTAACTCCATCATATACTTCTTTAATCCTTCAAACATAATATTATAACTAGCATTATAATCTCTATCATGATAACTTCCACATTCTGGACACGTCCATTCTCTAACTCTTAAGTCTTTTACTTTCTCATTCTTATATCCACACTTGCTACACTCCTGACTACTTGGATAATAACTATCTATTTTGAGATAGTTCTTCCCATATATCTTAGCTTTATATTCTAAGACTCTACAAAGCTCTCCTAGACTTACACTAGTTAGTTGTTTAGATAATCGTCT
>DVGU01000067.1 GCA_018712565.1 Candidatus Faecimonas gallistercoris | reverse complement strand
ATTCAAAGAAGGAAAAGTGTTTCTTTGTAAAGAATGTAATATTAGAATGAATCCTGTTTCAGTAGAAGTTGATTACTAAAATTTAATAATAATTAGAAATAATCAGATATATTATCTGAGTTTTTGTGATGAGGCAATCATATTTTCACTTATTCAATTAAATGAAGCAAATTCCTAATATATAAAAAAGATTGCTTTTTCAAGCAATTTTTTTATGGAAGAATTAGTTTTTGACCAATAGATAATAGATTAGATGTTAAATTATTTAATAATTTTAATTCTTCTACACTGGTATTATTATCTTTGGCAATTGACCATAAACTGTCTCCTTTTTGGACAATATATGTTTTTTTTGATTCTTTTTTAGGAATTTTTAATTTGTCTCCTATTTGAAGATTTACTGTTTCTAAATCATTAATTTCAATTAAATCATCTACGGGTACATCATATTTTTGAGATATTAACCATAAACTATCTCCTTTTACTACAGTATAAATTTCATAATCTTCTGCTTCTGGAGTTTCTACTGTTGGTACTTTTAATTGTTGGCCTATATATAAGTTGTTATTTGTTATGTTATTTAGTCTTTTTAATTCATCTACTGTTAGATTATATTTTCTGGCTATACCATATAGAGTGTCTCCTTTTACTACAGTATATGTACTATAGGTTGGAGTAATTGATGTTACGGGAATAAATAATACTTGTCCTATTTGTAGTAAGTCAGAAGTTAAGTTATTTAATTTTTTTAATTCTGTTACAGTTGTATTAAACATATTAGCTATTTTTGATAGAGTGTCCCCTTTTACTACGGTGTATTTATTATTTTCTGTACTCATTCCGGGAGGAATATAAGTATATCCTCCGTAGTCGGCTATAGCTTTTACTACACCTTCTACATAATCTGTTAAATTGTTTTGCAATTTTTTTTGATCTTCTACATTATCAATAAATCCGTATTCTACTAAAAGGGATTGCATTGGCGTGGTTTCTCTAATGATATAGTAATAATCTTTACTTGGATCTTCTGGTAATCTTCTTTGATAAATCTTTCTCATTTTTTGACCAGCATCACCAATATTTTCTAGTGCCATACTAGCTAGAGTATCATCATTACGAAGGGCGTAGATGATTTCAGCACCTTCTCCTCCTCCGGAAAGATTTTATGTGATTAGGCTATCATTTTTCCTTGATTTTACTGCATTTTCATTTTTTCTAAAAATAGTATAGGGGATGGTGAGATTGTGTGATTAACAAATTTTACCACCCTATTTTCATTACTTAATTTATTTCTTCATAATTAGTTTTTATATCATCTAGCATCTTAAATCTGTATTGAATTTCTATATTTCTATCTTTATCAATATAAATATTTTTTACTAAAGTTTTTATGAGTTCTCTGTTGGGTTCATCTAAATTTAAAAGTGATTTTATTTGTTCTTCATGTTTAGCTATTTCTTTTGTATCTTCTTTAATCTGATTTTCTTCATTATCTATTTCATAAATTCTATAATTTAAGGCTGATATTTGTTTTTCAGTTTGCGTAGAGATTCTTGTATAAGTACCAACACTTATTATCCCATTAAATTTGTCATCATATAAAGCATCAGATTTTCTTTTTAATTCATCAATCTCATTTAATAATTGTTGCTTTTCCTTTTGCCTATCATTCTTTTCCTTTGTTCTATCTTGTAATACTCTTTCAGATAACTCTTTGATATTTAAACTATCTAAATATTTTTGACAAGTAGTTTTAATAACACTCATTATTTTTTCTTCTAGTTTATCATAAGGAAAGAAATGTGGATAACACAAATGTCTTCTTGGATCTCTTGCATATTTATTGCAATTAACACTCCAATATTTTCCATCCTTATAGTTTTTATTTTTTCTATAAAGAACACTTAAAGAATTGCCGCATTCTTTGCATACAAGTAGATTTTCTAATAATCTTTTTTCTCTATTACAATGAGTTGTTCTTACTCTTGCAGGAGCATTTTGTATTGCTTCAAATACTGTCTTACTAACTAGAGGTTCATGAGTGTTTTCTACTATTATCCAAAACTCTTTTTCTAAAGCAACTTTCTTTTGAGATTTATAGCTTAATTTTGTTTGAACATTTTGTACCATATCCCCTGTATACATTCTATTTTTTAATAATTTATTTACTGAGGATATTGTCCATACGTTCACTTTTTGTCTTGAAGATGATTTAGTATTTTTATACATACTAGGACTTAATATCTTATTATCATTTAAGTATGATACTATGTCGCTTACTCCAGTTCCAGAATGAGCCATTTTAAATATCTTTTTAACAACGGGAGCAACTTCTGGATCGGGTATTAAATGTCCTTTATCAAGTGGATCTCTCATATATCCATAACAAGGTTTACTACCTATAAATTTACCTTGTTCTTTTTTATTTTTTAGTATTGAACGAATCTTCTTAGAAGTATCTTTACTAGTCATATCATTAAACAAAGCTTTAAATGGAGCAATGTCATTATTAGCGCTTTCTAGAAATGTATCAACTTGATCTAGTATAGAAATATATCTAATTTTCTTTTGTGGAAAATATTGTTCTACATAATAACCACATTGAATGTAATCTCTACCTAATCTTGATAAGTCTTTCGTGATTACACAATTGATTCGACCACTTTCAATATCTTTTAATAATCTTTGAAAAGAAGGTCTATCAAAGTTAGTTCCAGTAAATCCATCATCTACATATTCATCAACCAAAGTATATCCACTCATTTTTACATAATCCATTAATAAATTTCTTTGATTGATTATACTTTCACTCTCTGACTCATAAGTTTTATCTTCATCACTTTCTGATAATCTGATATATAAACCTACTCTGTAAAAACTTGGTGCTTGTATTATATTGTTATACACTTACTACTCCTTCCAATGTGCATAACTTCAATAAGCAATATCATTATACCACAAACTTTTACTGCTTACTATTTTCTAACATCAATTTTAAGTACTCCTCTATTAAATCAACCAAGTTTTTATCTTTATCGAAAGTTTCAGTTATATTCACTAATCTACACCTCTCCTTTTATTTTATGAAATAAGAACGACTATAAGACTTTATTATCAAAATTAGAGCATAAAAAAATTAGTTATATTTCAAACTAATCTAGTAATAGAAAATATTATATTCTTTTAATCTATTTCGTTTTCGCTTAACATTTTGAAGTTCTAATTTGTAAAATTCTAGTTTTTTTAAATAATCTTTACGGAAATAGTTTTCACTTAACCATTTAACGCCTTCTTTAGAAATTATTACTTTACCATCTTTTAAATACTTAAATAATTGATTATTTCTTTTTTCCATTCTATTAACTGCAACACCAATAACATTTTTACTTCTATTAAAATAACTTCTTAAATCATATAAAGATATATCTTTATATTCAAATTCATTATGAGGAAAATTAAGCTCGTCTTCTAATCTTAATATTTGTTTTTTAAAGAAAACAATTTCAGCATCTAAATAAAATAGATTGTTATTTAAATAAACTTCTTCTATCCATTCTACAAGTTCCAATTTTAGATATACTACTCTTTCACCATTCTGAGCAAAATGTTCATCAATCCATCTTTCATTAGGATGTCTTCTTTCTAATCTTTTCACTAGTCTCTTATACTGCTTTTCACTCATATTAAACTTCTGTAAAACGCGCCACTTTTCCATTGATTTAAACTCCATATTTCTCCTTTCATTTTCTACCACATTTTAGGTTACAATTAAATCCTATTTTGAGGTTACATATCCGTATAATACAATATATCAAGCATGGTGTATACACACCTATCTAGCTTGTTAGAGAATATCCCTAAAACCCACTAATAGTCTCCGACAGTTTAGGAGTTTTTAAATCAAAATTTCATTTAATATTTCAACTATTTTATAAAATTCATTATCAATTTTTAAAAATATAACTCACCCTCTTTCTTTTGATAAAAATAAAAATGGGCATGAAAAAAGAGAGATAAAAAATCTCTCAAATAATCCCTTTTTATAATTACCCTATATTACCATAATACCACAAAATAATAGGAATTGCAATGGCACAATTTCCATTAAATGCTTCACAATTCGTTATAAAATAAGGATATGTGGAAGAAAAAATAATTTGCAAAAATACAAATTATTGCTATCCCCTTACAACTTTCCTATATTATCATTTTAACACAAAATATTAGGACAGTCACCGGACACAATCTACATTTTTATCTATCAGCTATTTATTATATATCATTAATCTTTATTCTCTATTTCCTTCTTAAAAGTCTCTAATTCCTCTGTTTTATTATTGTAGTCATTTATAATATTAGTTATTATTTTTAACAAATTTTCTTCTTCCAATTTTTTATTAGAGACTTTATCGTCTAATGTGATTTTTTTAGATAAGTTTAATGATAATAAATATTCCATTAATTTTGAAAAATTAATTTCATTATCAAACTTATATTCCTCAATAACTTTTTGATTTTCAACTAATTGTATAGCCTCATTCTTTTTAATAATTTCCATATTCTTCATCTCCTAATACATTTCCAAATTTTTTATTTCTATTTGAGAAACTATTCTTTCCACCTTCTAAAATATTTATCAACTTATCCTTATCTTCTTTTCTCTCTATTAAATAATTTGTGTAATTTATTTTATTGTTATTTTCTACATACACATAGTTAAATGAATCGCCATATACAGCAACAGACGGATTATGAGTTACAAATATTAATTGTTTAATCTTCTTTTTACCCTTAATATTAGGAACTAAATATTTACTTATATAGTCATTATCTATATTATCTTCTGGTTGATCTAAAATCAGAATTGTCTCATCTAAATCAAACAACATATCCAAATACGCTACACTTTTCATACCAGGTGATGCGTCCGTTAAATTTCTTATTTTATTTTGTTTTAAGTAATCTTCTAATTCGTTCATACTACTTATTTGTTTCTTATAATCAATAGATGCATCTATTATTTCATAAAATTCTTTTTTTGATTTGAATGTATCACTCTTTATATATTTATCTAATTCTTCAGAAAGATTCTTCTTTCCCGACTTCAATTGCTTATTCTTATCACCCGAAAGATAATTTTCAATATCTCCGAATTCTTTTGAACGAATAATTGTATCTGTAATTTTATCTAATATTATATCTCTCATATTTGTAGGTATATCATAATATGTTACAAATAAATATTTACCCTTAATCGACACTTCAACAGGAGGATTGTCAAAACTAAAATTGTTAATTAATAATTTTAATTTTTCATAGTTTAATTGGATTGTAAAATTATTTTTTAATTCTTTAATCGTACTATTTATAGTATTTATATTCTGCTTTATTGTTATCTCATTTGCTGATTTCTTTGAATTAATATCATTAATAACTGCATTATTCTTATTAATAATTGTATTGTATAATTCAATCATTTTTAAATAATATTTTTGATATTTATATAAATTAGAAAGTTCTATTTCTAATTTACTACTATCTAATCCCAAATTTTCTAATTCATTTATGGCAAGTCTCAAAGAGTTAATACTATCACTAAAATATTTTTTAAAATTAACATTATCAAGTTCTTCATATGCACTTAAATTATAATCATCAATTTTCTTTATTGAAATAATATTCGATGTTAGATTTTTATAATTTTTATTATATGGCTTAAGTTTACTAGCTACATCAGATATATTTATCAAATCATTTAAATTTAAATTCTTAATTTCCTTAAAATTTTTAGATATATTTTCTTGTGCGTTTTCTGGATTTTCAAATATCTCTTTAATTTGATCTTGATTCAAGAACGCTACAGAACTTAAACTGCCTAAAGAAATGTTAATATTATCGCGATTTTGTCCAATAATATCTGAAATTTCTAACTTTTTATACTTATTTAATGCACCATCTTCTGCGTCTTTTTCTACTAAATTTTTTATAACAGATAATAATAGTGACTTACCACTGCCTCTTTTACCAACAATAGCATTTAATCCAGGGGAAAAATAAATTTCTTTCTTATCATCTTTTATTTTAAATTCAACTTTTTTTAATAATGTAGAAGGAATTGCAATATATTTATCATGAGATTGTTCTATTCGCGATTTAGGATCTAATGTTGCTAATTCTACTGCTTCAAAGCCATATTCAAGTGTTCCAAATACGAAATTATTTATTTCTGGTTTGTAATCTTCTTTATTATGCCAATCAGAAAAAGTGAAATATGCAAAATAACTTCCATAATCTAATATATATCTATATATCTCCAGTTCTTCTTCCGTTAACTCGTAAGTATCATCCTTTATTTTATTTGAAATATTACTCTTCAAATTTTCTAATTTATCATCATCATAATTTGACAGAATTTTATCAAAAGACTTAGTTTTTTCGTAAAAATTTGTAGCCCAAAATGATTCGCTTACACTATAAAATCCTGGTCTCACATCAAATGCATTAAATATTTTATACATTGAATACTTATAAAAATCAACGGCATCTTCACTATTTAAATTTTTAATTATTTTAAATAGTCCCTTATGCTTATCTCCATGAGGAATTATGATAAACTTTGTATTGAGTTCAGTCAATTTATTTATTATTTCCATAAATAAAGGTTCTAACATATTATCGTTGTTATCTCTGTATAATGAATAAATTACTTTATTAAGCTTTTTTCTATCAGTACTATCTGAAAAATATATACAAATATGAATACTATCCTTTGTTCCATCTTTTAATTCAACATATGCATCTAATTCAACACCATTTATAATTTTCATATTTAAATCATTATCGGTAATATATTTATCGATTTCATCATAGTACACATCAGAAAAATAATTATGATCAGTTATACTAAATAATTCAACACCTGACTGATTAAGTATATCAACAAATTCACTAGCTACCATATCTTTTACTCTACTTTTATCACCTGGTTTATTTATTTTTGAATATTGTGAATGCATATGTAAATCACATAATAACCATTTTTGATTCAAAAAACTTCACCTCTTACTTCTTTAATTTTTCAGAACAATCAAATAAATTCCATGGAACAAACGAATACTTCCATTTTATTCGTTTATGTGATTCTGCTTGCATTGCATTAAGCAACATACTGACATTTGCCCATTCAATAAATGACTGTTGAATACCATTTCCCCATTTATTCCATAATTTTGGATTAATAAAAATTTTATCAGTTTCCTTTGGTAGCATATTATTCATATAATTTATCTTGTTTTTAAAAGTCAATTTTGAAAATTGAAGAGTAAAATTTTCGTATTCAAAATCATCAACCATCCATGAAAAAATGCAATATGATTTATTTTTTTCTGGAAATATATTTATAAAAAGATTTTTCATTGGTTTATTAATATTTGCTAAACCCTCGTAATTATTAATATCATTTCCTCGTAAATCTTTAAATAATTGCACCATACCACAACAGCAAAACTCTATTTTAAATGGAATTTCCCAAACATAATATTTTATTATGTCATAATTATTACTCAAAATTGCTTTATCAAATTTTTCTTTCAATTTTTTATTATCACTAATTCCTAGCGAAGTACCTAAAAAATACTCATTACTTTCCATATTAACAGGAATTTTCTCTTGTAAATAATTATTTTTATTTAATTGCATCTCTTTTAAATAATAATGCCACGAAAAAGTTCTGTATGTATATAAAAATGTTTGTTTTAAAGATTTATCATAATCATAATTTTCAATAGGTTCAAAAACAACAGTATCATGATAATCACAAAATCCCCAAAAAGTACTTGCTACTCCTCTTCCTTGTTTTTCATAATCTTGAAATCCTAGAGTTGTTTTGCCATTTAATGCAATTAGATTCCCATTATCAGAAACACTTATCAAAATTTTATTATTTTGTATAGTATGAGCTCTTTTGATTTTTCCTTTGCAATGTTCTTTGTCTGGATACAAACACTTTTTAATTTTAGGAAGTGATTCCAATTTCTTATATAGATTAATTAATTCTACTTCATTATTCATAATTGCTCCATTGGCTTAATTTTTTCTTCAATATGATTTATTTCTTCTTTTTCAAGACTGTATTTTTCATATAATTGCATATCTATTTCAGAAACTGATTTCGACCAATCAATGCTTGAATTTTCACCAAAATCTTCTATTGGTACATAACTAAAAGTTTTAGAAGTAGCATCTTGACTACTTTTTAATAAACTATGTAAATATCTCAAGAATTTTGTTTGCAAGTATTTAGCTAAATTTTTAGATGTTTCCTGATTTAATGATAAATCTGCTCCAACAACTAAATATGATTCAGTACATATTGTATTTGGTTCACCAACAAAAGAATTCATATTATCATCATTTAATTCAGTACCAATATTATTTGCTCTAGGAATAAATACTTTCCAACTATCAACCCAATCACCATGACATAAAATTGATTTTAAATTAACAAATACTTTTTTCTTACCCTTAATATAGCAAATAACAGTATTTTCTTTTGTTTTTTCATTTGTTATTTTGTTACTTCTGGCAAAATTTCCATCAAGTCCAAACGGTTTTCTTGACGATACTATCTCACTAAAGGATTTAAAATCTTTTGTTACAATTTTATCTAAAATAGTCTTTGCTCTGCTATCTCTAATAAATATATCTTCATCATACAATTTCAAAGGTCTAATCATTTCATCTACTACTTTATTATTGGAATGGGTTATTATTTTAACAGAATTTTCTTTATTATTATAACTTTTGTCCCATAACCAATAGCAAATTCCACCACGATTATTAGTATTTGGAAAAATATCATCGGGTGTTAAGCAATCATGTAATTCCTTTATATGTATATCATTGACCATATCTTTTCTAAACTCATCTAATCCTTTCCCGCCAACATACCAACGAGAAGGTATAATTAGTGAAACAAATTTAGGATCTAATTTTTTAGAAAGATTTACAAAATAATTGTATATAGGTCTAGCACTCGCTCCTGCACCACCATCAGCTTCTTGATATGGAGGATTACCAACAACAATATCAAAGTGCATTCTTTCATCTCCTTTCATATTACTAAATAAATTATCATCTAATTCTATATCTGAAAACGTTTGTGTTTGCGTTATATAATTAACAATTTTTTCATAATCTATATTATCATCTGTTTTAACATTTAATAAATCATAAGAATCAAATTTTTCGGAAATATTGCTTATATTTAATCCTAATATTTCGTATATCTTTCTGGTAAATTCATAAGCAACACCTGAAGTTGGAATTGAATATAGATTATTTTTATATCTTTCATTGGAAACATTATTTTCTTTTAAAATATTAACTAATGATAACATAAATTCTGCTTCTTTACTTGCAATATCTAAAATATTACCTTTATTATTAATAATATCAACAATCTTATCTTTTCCTATCATTTCTAGCATATCTCTACATACATTTTGTGGAGTTATAACTTCAGAGTCAGATAGTTTATCAAATTTATTAATAGCAATAGTAGCTCTTTCAATCTCAGATAGTGAATCATCATTTGATAAACTATTTATATTTTGAATCTTATAATCAAGCTGTCTTAAAATGAATATATCTATCTCTTTATTAATCAAAAACAAAACTTCTTTGCTCAATCCTAAATGATTTGCAATTCTTTTATTTTCTCCTTGGTTAATTACATTAATTATATCTTCTAATGACGATACGGAATCTTTTGTTAATATTGCAAAGAACAAAATTCTAGCATAATAAGTTCTAAATTGTTTTGTTAAATTACTTTTTATATCATTCTTCTCTTTTTGATTGCTTGACGTTCCTGTTTGACTTTCAATCTCGGTATCTTGTGGATAATCAAATAAAGTCTCGCTTAATTCTCCAAAGTCAAAAGAATCATTATCATCACTATCAGTATCTGTATTATTAACTCTAAATCCTTGTCTTGTTCCAAATTCTCCTTGTTTTGAAATAACTTCAAATATTTCTGGAACAGCAATAAGAGATAAATCCACTGGGATATCACCAGCTTCTTCAAAAACTCCCCTGTCTTTAGAATAGTTACTTATTGCATTCATAATATCAATGGCTTGTATTTTCTGAATCTTGTTTTTATTTAATACAATTATTGGAGATATATTTAACTCATTTCTAATTCTTTCTTCTAATTTACTATTTCCAGATTTATCAACATTTGCGTTATATATCATAGCTTTTGTTTCTTGCATTATAAACATTCTATTTGGATCAAAATCAACTAATAATGTTTGCGGCTTCTTATTATATTTAATTAAATCCCCATTACTAGATAAATAATCTTTGACATATTGATTCTGCAACCTGAAAATTGCTTGATCATATTCTTGTGGAGATGATGTATCCTTTAAATATATCATCGTGTCCCATTCTTCCACAGTACTACCAGTAAGCATTCTATTGACTGTTAATGTTAAGGTTTTCTTATTTTCCTTTTCATAATCTTTAATTTTATTTTTTATATCTTTAACATTTTTATATAAATTAGGCTTATCAACACCTGATATATTTATAATCTCATATTCATTTAAATTTTTAAATTTATCACTATTATTTTTTATTAATTCTTCTAAAGCATCACATGAAGCACGATAAGGTAATACCATTACGATATGGCGACACATTTTCCCTTCTTTAATTTTATCATAATCCAAAAAACCTAATACATTTACATCATCCTTAGTACCATCAATAACTTCTAATAAATCTAACACTTCACTTTCATAAATAAATTTTTTATGTTCACCATTTGAATTTTGTCTAATTGAATTCGTTCTAAGCAACTCGGAAAATGCATAAAAGTTTCCATTATTTTTCAATTTTTCTAGCCTTCTCCTTACAGATTCATTTGGATTAAAAGCAAATCTTATCATTTGTGGAAATCCAAAATATGGATTATCCCACTCTTCATAAGGTTTACCCGTTTCATCGTTTATTACACCATTTTCGATATCTTTAAAGTGTTCATTATCCCACTTCTCTTGCTCGCTTACAATGTCAGAAAATTGGCAAAATGCTATAATATCATCATGTGAAAATTCACTTCCCATTAGAATTCTATATGGTGTTCCAGATAAATGAATTCTTATTTTTGAATTCAAAGCCTTTACTTGATTATTAGCATCCTCAAAATCAACAAATCCATCTTCCCTAGTCTCATTAACATCTTTGAATCCAGCTCTAAGCACAGCACCATATTTGTCGGCTCTTACACCAAAATGAGTTTCATCAATTAATAATAAATCTATCTGATTATTGAATAATTCTTTATGTTTTTCTTTTATTTCAGTCCCCTGTAAATCCTGAAGAGTTAAAAATATTGCTAATCTTCTATTTTCTCTTCTTTTATTTTTAATTATATTTTCATCAAGTAAATCTTCACTTGTTAAAAAATCATATTCATTAAAATTTTCTGCACTTTCAACCGTTTTTTTCCATTCTTCTTTAACATCTGCTTTTGCCGACACGATGACAACTATATTTGCATCCATCTCTAATGCACAACACATTGATGTAAAACTCTTTCCAAAACGCATAATAGCGTACATTAACAAATTATTTCTACCTTTTTTATATGCCTCTACAAATTTATCAATAACAGTTTGTTGATTTGGTCTTGGTTTCCAATAGCCTGTTGAAACATATCTTTCGATTGTTCTTAATCTACTATTTGCATTGTAATATTGATACTTCATCAAGTTTTCTTCATAACTTTTTTGAATATCTTCTATCGCAGATTCCACATCTATAACAGAAGTTTCCTTAAAAAATTCATTTGAAACATATATATTAGAAAAGTCATTAGGATTTATTCGCTCTTTATTTAAATCATTTTCTAAATAATGATGAACTGCATAATCTCTAAAGAAAATATTTTCGTCAACCATCGCTTTCTTTTCATACTCTTTTTTTAATTCAGGATACACTTCTTTCCATTCATTAAGTCTTACTGATACAGGTCTATAAGTATCTCCTACTTTCAAATAATTAGGTATTGTATTTGTTGTAAAAGCATAAATATGTGGTTCTACTCTTCCAACAATTATTTTATCTAATAATTCTTTATTCTCCATCTATCTCACCTCACTTTTTGTTTACTAATGTATAAAATTTAACGGTTTTATTTTTTTCCCAATTCATTATTTTACAGTAAATGCCATTATGATCTTTATAATTGTTCGTTTTGCACCCAGTACATTCTGTTTTTGTTTCAATATCTCCGAACAATGTATATTCTTTAATTATTTCATTTTTACAACTTCTAGGTATTACGAATTTTAAACCATCCATTTGCCAAATATTCCAACTAATAATTTTGGCTATTTCCTTAATTAAATCAAGAGATGGTTTTTTATTAAATTTATCTTTGTAATAATCTATATAAGTATATAAAATATTTTCTCTTGCAAGTAAAATATTATCGCCTTGTAAATCATATCCATATATACTTTTTACAGCAACAATTGACCAATCTATCCATTCATTTTCTAAATCTACATTTTCAGATAACACTCTCAATTTTCTATCTAATAAACCAATTCTATCACTGATTTTAATACTTTTTCCCGTAACAGTATCATACCTACTTACGAGATAAGGAGCCTCTCCACAAGAAATTTCTAATCTTAAACTTTTTACATAATCTTGCCATGTTTTATCTTTTGTAAATTCAATTTTTGACTCGTTAGCTATCCATTTTTTTTGTTCTGATACATTAAATACATTTTTTTTACCAAACCACGCATCATCTACTAGATTGTTTTGTTCATTACATATCCATGATGGAGTAAAAACTTCTCCATTGTCCTTAATTCTTTTCAACTTCTCATTTGATGTTTTTCTTGAACGAGGTTTTATTACACCCTCATATTTACCTGTAATTTTATCAATTGTTATTTCTTGAGAAAAGCTAAATCCATCTCCATATCCTTCATAATTATCAGAAGCCCATATAATATTTTTTTTTGTAGTATTATCAAAAAGCAAAGTAGATAAAATTTCATTGTTTGCCTGTAATAAATTCTCTTCTTTAATATCAACTAGTTCATTAAACATTACATGATCACCTCCTAATTATATAAAGTAATACTTAAAATTTCTTATATAAATATTATACAATAAATCTTTATTATTTACTATGATTCGACATAAATTGAATCCCTAATTTTATTGAGTTTTTTCTTTATCGACTTTATCTATTTGTTTTAATAATTATTTTAAATAATTTATTATGTTTTAAAAACCATATACGGAAATCCATATACCCGTAATAATCACCTGGATTAATTTTCGTATGGTTTTTCATAAATTATATAGTCACAATTAAATCTACCATTTTTATCTCTATTTTCAATAATTTTTAAATATCTATTTGCTTTCAATTCATTCAATATTTTTCGTATAGTATCTCTGCTTTCAATACAAATACTGGCTAACCCTAATGTTGAATAATTCCAACTATCTGGTAAAGATAACATTATTGACAATAATCCCTTTGCTTTTAAGCTTAATTTTCTATCTTTTAAATGATAATTACCCATAACTATATATCCTTCTTCTCTATTTGTTTTTATTTTCATATTCTCATATCCTTTCTTTTTCCATAATAAAAGAGCCTATCTTTAAAACAGACTCTCTGCAACTACTAAACTTTTTATAATTCTTTAGGACAATTAGGTTTATAATTAACATCATTAAATCCATAAATGACAAAATCTGTAAAAGTCCCCATGAGTATCACCAGTTATATATAACATTTTTTCACCTCTCACCTTTAAAGTAATTTGATATATCTATTATACCATCATATCCAGTAAAATAAGAAGCTTATTAAAGTTATACACTATGCCTAGAATTAACCACATAATACGCGTCCTGTCCTCCGGAATTTATGTGATTTGATATTAAAATTGCGTTTGGGTCACCATTAAATGCTTCATTTGCTCTTCTTAATCTTTCGGTTCTAGAAATATCCTCATCTGTTGTCTTTACTGATACTACAGGAATTCCTAGTTCTTGTAGTCTTCTTGTCATATAGTTTGCAGCTTCTAAGGTAAAATCTTTTTCTCTTAAGTTTCCACTGATTGCACCAGGATCACTACCTCCATGGCTGCTATCGGTTTGACCCAGAAACTATATTTATTTTTTATAGGTTACATTTTATAAATCAAGATTCCACTCAATCTTAATTTCTCTTGTATTGGTTTCTTTATTTAATGCACCAACATATATTTTTTCTATAAACTCATCCACAATTATTCTAGTTAGTTTTTTAATATGTTTATACTTTTTAAGTATGCTTTCAATGTCTTTAGAGTTTTCTTTTCTTTCTTCAGTATCTTCAAGTTGTTTTTCTATATCTTCAAGTCTTGCTTGATATGATTCAACATCTTTTGTATATTCATCTCTTAACATTGAAAAATCGCTATCGGATATTACACCTTTTAATTTATCGGTATAAAGATTTTTAAAATATAATTTGCTTTCATTTATCTTTTTCTCAAGATTAGCTTTTTCTTTATTTAAATTTGTAATTAATGTATCTTGTCTATTTTCTCTTTCTAAAGTTGCATTATATTCTTCTTCAAGTAGTTTCTTATTACATTTCTTTAATAACTCATTAATAGCATCAAGTACATAGTTTTCAATAATATCATATCTTATTGATCTATTATTATCGCAAGTATGATATTTTTTATTTCCTTTGCATTGTAGATATGCTCTTTTTTCCATTACTCCACCAGCACATTTGATATTACTTTGATTTCTCATAAAGATTCTTCCACATTCAGCACAATACACTTTACTACTTAATACATGTACTTTTCCATCTTCTTTAGCTGGTCTATGATGATTTTTTAATCTTCTTTGAACTATATACCATGTTTCACTATCAATTATTGGCTCATGAGCATTTTCAGTAACACTCCATTCTGATTTAGGAACTTTTTTAGACTTATGGTTTTTATAACTAATATTTGTTCTTTTACCTTGTACTAGTGTTCCAATATAGCTTTCATTTCTTAGCATTCTTGCAATTGTATCTGTTGTCCATATTCCTGTTGTATCATAATCAAAATTGCAACATACAAAATTACTACCAATAGATTTTTTATAAAGAGATGGACATAATATTTTTCTTTGATTTAGACTTGCACATATTCTATGATAACCAAGTCCATTTTTATATTTTTCAAATATCTCTCTAACAACTGGAGCGACATTTTCATCAATAACAAGTTTATGTTTATCGTTTGGATCTTTCTTATAACCATAAGGTGCAAAACTACCCATAAATAAACCATCTTCTCTTTTATTCTTTAATGACTTCTTAACATTGTTAGATAAATCTTCTAAATACCATTCATTAACGAGTCCATTTATTTGTCTTGATTTCTTGTTAGCCTCATTGTTTGTATCAGCATTATCAACTATACTTACAAATCTAACTCCCCATTCAACAAACTTATTATGAAGATATTTTTCTATTACTTCCATATCTCTTGAAAATCTACTTTGTGTTTTACATAGTACAATATTTATTCTTCCACTTTCACAATCATTAATTAATCTATTAAAATCTGGTCTTTCAACTCCAGCTCCAGAATAATCATCATCTGAATAAATATCTACAACTTCCCAATCTTGTTCCAAAGCATATTTTAAAAGCATACTTTTTTGATTAGCGATTGACTCACTATCATCATTTTTATTTTTCTTATATCTATCCTCATCCGATAGTCTGCAATATACACCTACCTTTTCCATTTACTACAACACCTCAATTCTGATTAGTTGTAGCAAATATAAATCTACAAGGACATTATATACCATTTTACGAATTATTTAAAGCTACACTATTTTCTTCTTCTGCTAATATAACTCGTAGTAATTTTTTTGCTATAATATCTTTTAATTTATTTTCTTCAATTTCTTTATTATCTTTTGTTACATATATTACATTATAATTTACCTCCATTTTTTTACCCCCTATCTTTTTAATTATAAATTAAATACTCCTTTCATAGACATCTTCTCCTTTCATCTTATAATTTATCTATAGTATTTCTTATTCCATCAAGTTCCTTTTCAAATTCTATTACTTCTTCTTCAGTCATAGGATCTGATTTGCATACTTCAGGATGTTCCATCCAATATGGAATAATACTTTTTGTTTTATCATATTTATCATTTTTATTATAATTATTTCTTGTATATTCTTTTCTTTTATATTGGTAATTTTTTACTATGTCTTTATTCTCATTTTTTTCTAACACCTTAGAATTTTCTTTACTTACAATATCTTCATTAAGATAAATTCTTCGTTGTACATTTACAAATTTAACATTTATATATTTTTTTCGTTTCAAATAATTAATTGAATTAGATATTGTTTTTTCTTTAACACTTAATGTATTAGCAAAGTAACTATTACTAGCGTAGCAATACTCCTTATTATTTGATAGCGAGTTAATCACACCATAAACTAACTTATCTGTTTGGGAACAAGTTTGGTCATTTAATATTATTCTTGGTACAGCAATAAAATACCTTATAAAAGCCATATGTTCCTTTCTAATAAATATAGTTTCCAAGTGGTCGCCATATATTAGCTTGAGCTATAACATATATATTTTTATATTAATCGTTCTTTGAAATATGTTATAGTTCAAACTCTTATTCATCTTATATTTCTATAAGATAGGTTCTGATATAAACCTTACATCTTACCGAGCCTCTTATAACTAGCGTTCATTGTTACTTTTCTAGTTAAGTGTTATTGTATACATTCCGTTTGAGTATTCTTTATATATTAGGTAATTTTGTTTTTCTAATATATCTAGACTTTTTCTCAAACCTTTATTTTTGATGTTTACTACTCTTTGAATCTCTCCTACATTTATATCTGTGATTATTTTTTCAAATCCTTTTGTATAAATATATGTGTAGATCAATTTCGTTTCTTTTGGAATTCTTTTATCTTTCCAAATATCATCTTTTATTTCTAGGTGTCTTATCTTCATTCATGTCTTTTCCTCCTTTCTTATTGATGAGTTTTACATCAATTTCAAATTGAGTATATCATCATACATTGAGTTTGTCAACACCATAATTACAAAAATGTATTGATTTTTACAACACTATGTGTTATACTTATTTCAGTTGAGGTGGTATTAGGTGAAAAAACAGACTACTGAATTAGGTAAATTAGTAAGTGAAACAAGAGAAAAATCAGGTATTTCACAAAGAGAACTTGCTCGTAGATCAAATATGGATTGTGCTGAAGTATCTCGTATTGAAGCTGGTAAAAGATTAAAACCAAATATTCTATACTTAAAAGGAATTGCTGAAACACTTAATTTAAGTATGGTAGATTTAATGAAACTTGCTGGTTATGATGATATAGATATAAACCGGGGTAAAGATTTATCAATTAAGAGATCTACTGCTGATTATCAAAAACAAATTGAAAGTTATGAGAAATTTTACTTTGATGCTTTAGATGGTTTTGAAGAAAGAAGAAAAGTAGATTTTGCTATTAAAGGATGTATTGCTGATTTAATTGATAAATTAGAATTAGCAAAGATAGAGAATAAAGAAATATCTAATGATGAAATATTAGATAGATTAAAGGAAATAATTCCGATGATAAGACCAAATTTAGAGAAATTTGATAAGTCAAAATATCCATCATTTGATAGTGCATTATTTCCGAAAAGAAAATAACCTTAGTACAAAATCTGTATTAAGGTTATTTTTATATAAAGAATACGTGGCACGTTTTGTTTACGATAGTAAATGAAAGTGGCGATAGTATTCTTTCTTTTTTATAAGGCATAAGTTGCAATAAAAAAGGCGACATTACTACTTACGATTAGTTTGTAGTTTTGTCGCTTATTTAGGTTTCAAAAGGGAATTTCCCTTTGCCCACTGTTATTGGCTATGCCAATAGCGTAGTGGGTTACTATAATGGAATTATAGTTTCTTATTTTATACTAATATAATCTGCTAGTTCAATTGCAATATCAAAGTGTCTAGTATCATGTTGTGTTCCTGCATATCCTCCTTCAGCATGTCTTTGATCCCATTCAGGAGCATCTAATAAATCTCCACTAGTTAGAAAATAATATAATTGTAATCCTCTAAAATCACATACTGCTTGCATTGCTGAGCATTCCATTTCTACTGAGATACAACCATCTGCTTTTCTTTTTGCTAAGTTGTTTTCAGTTTCACGATAGAAAGAATCAGTTGTCCAATTTTTTCCTAAAACATATGGTAATTTTTTGCTTTCCATAAATTCAGCAATTTTATTTGAGTTTGTATTTGTAATATAATCTGACGCTTCTTTATAATGATAGCTTGTACCTTCATCTCTATAACTTTCAGTAGGTATCATTATTTTACCATGTGCTATATTTTTATCTAGACAACCAGATCCACCAAATACAACAAACTTATCAGTATCAATAACTTCAGTAACATCTTCAAGTATTCCTACTGATGCAGGAGCTCCTAAAAATGTTTGATAAAATGCAAATACTTTACCATTATAATTTATTTTATAAATTGGAAAAGTTCCTGTTACCATTTTAAATGTTGAACATTGCTCTACATCATAGTTCTTTAATACATAGTCTAAAATAACATTTGAAAATGTAACTATACATGCATCACATTTTAATCTATTTTCTTTTGGTCTAGGATTTATTTTTGATGGAGATTTATCATCAAAACTATTTACTATCATAATACCACTCCTTTATTTTTTTAATTGTAATAAAACTTTATAATCTAATAATTCAAATTCTTTTTCGTAATCTGGATTATCAAGTTTATCAAATGATAAAGTAGATAATGTTTCAGTTGCTATTTGTTTTTGATAATTATTTAACATATTCTTAACTTCTTCATCTTCAGCTATAACTGATAATTTTATTCTATCAACAACATCATAGTTTGCTTCTTTTCTTGCAACTTGGCATTGTCTTAATAATTTTCTATACTTAAACTCTTCATATAGTTTATCATCTATAGTTATATCAAGTGCTACTAATTTATCATTTTCTTCAGCAACTTTAATACCATCATTATACTTATATTCAACTTTTAATGTGTCATGTACTAGTTTCATATCGTCTAATACCATTTCTTCATTATTGCTATATTTATTATAAAGTTCTTTCATTTCATCAGTATTAAGGTTTAATAATAAATCTTTAACATGATTTACTTTTTCTTTATATGTCATACCTGCAACTTTGAAATCTAATGTTAAATATGGAGTACATAATGAATCTTTATTATCTAGATATTCTATATCTTTAACATTAAGTTCATCTCTTAATATTTGATCATATTTATCTAAAGATATATGTTTAAATCCACATAAATATAGTTTTCTTAATGGTTGAGTTAATTTTAAATTATTCTCATTTTTTATTCTTAAAGCCATAGTAACTATATTTCTAACTTGGTCTATTTCATCTAATAATTTTTGTTCATAGGAACTTGCTTTTGGAAATTCAGATAAATGTACTGACATAGCTTCATTAGGTTCAACTTTTGTTACCAAATTTATCCATACATAATCTGTCATGTAAGGTATTATTGGAGCCATTACTTGAAGCATTGTTTTAAGTGCATTATATAGTGATTGATATGCTGAATATTTTTCATCATTCATTTCACTCTTCCAGAATTTTTTTCTATTTACTTTTATGTACCAATTAGATACTTCATCAACATATTCATCAAATAATTTACAAACATTATTTGGTTCATGGTTTTCATAGAACTCTGTTGCTTCTTTAACAAACTTATTTGTTCTATTATCTAACCATTTATCACTTACACTATAAACACTATATTTTTTAGTTAAGTCTGGTTTATCTATGTCATAGTATAAATCAAAGAATGAAGCTATGTTATAGAAGTTCATAAGTTTTCTTTTTGATTCTTCCATCATCTTAAATCCAAATCTTATATCATTAACACGATTTGTTCCAAGATAGTTATATCTTATTGCATCTGCACCATGTAGATTAACTACATCATCAAATGTTAAATCGTTTTTATTTGATTTACTAAATTTAGAGCCATCTTCTTTAACTACCATTCCATAAGTACCTAATTGTTCATAAGGTATTCTATCTTCTAAGACAGTAGACATAAATAACATTGAATAGAACCATAATCTTACTTGTTCAGTAGCTTCTACAACCAATTCAGCTGGGAAGTATTCTTTCCAATATTCTTTATCTTCAAAATATTTTAAAGTTGAATAAGGAACTATTCCAGCATCAAGCCAAACATCTCCGACTTGTGGAACTCTTTCAACTTCTTTACCACATTTAGGACATTTTATTTTAACTTCATCTATGAATGGTCTATGTAATTCTTGTAAGTTATCTACAACTTCTGGATTAACTGCTAGTTCTCTTAATTCTTCTTTAGAACCAACTACAGTTAAATGACCACATTCACATTTATAGAATGGTAAAGGTAATCCATAATATCTTCTTCTTGATATATTCCAAGAACCCATATTAGTTAACCAATCTAACATTCTCTTTTCTTGATATTCTGGTGTATATTTAACTTTCTTAGCATTCTCTATCAATTTTTCTCTTACTGGATCAACATCGATTGCCCATTCTTTAACAAGTCTAAACATTATATCTTTTTTACATCTCCAGCAATATGGATATGCATGTTTATAATCATGAGTAAAGAATAGTTTACCTCTTTTATCTAATTCTTCAAATACTAAATCTTGTACTTCTTTAGCATTCATACCAGACAAGAATCCAAATCCTTCATAGATATAACCAGATTCATCTATTGGTATGATTTTATCTAATCCTAAAGATTCTCCTAATTCAAAGTCTTCAGCACCACATCCAGGAGCTATATGAACTATTCCAGAACCTTCTGAATTATCTACCATATCCCATAAAACTATTTTATGTTTAACATCTTTTTGAGTTTCTAACTCTTCAAAGCAAGTTTCATATTCTAAACCTTCTAAATCTTTTCCTTTTAAAGTTTCTAATACTTTTGCTTTTTCTCTAAACTTTTTATCAAATACATCTTTACATAATAATAGTTTTTCTCCATCAAAATCTGCAACCACATATTCAAATTCAGGATTAACTGCTAAAGCAACATTGGCACATAAAGTCCATGGTGTAGTTGTCCAAACTACTGCTTTATAATCTTTACCTACAACTGGTAGTTTAAAAAATACTGCTTTACAAGTTACATCATGATAACTTCCTGTCATTTCGTGTTCTGATAAAGATGTACCACATCTAACACACCAAGGCATTGGTTTATATGTTTCTTTTATCATTCCTCTTTCATGACATTTTTTTAAGAAATACCATATACTAGTGATATTGTTATCAGATAAAGTATAGTATGAATTATCCCAATCCATCCATTGACCTAATCTTTTAGATTGTTCAGTTATAATTCCTGAAAACTTTTTAACACGATCAACACAAGCATTAGTGAAGTTTTCAAGTCCAAAGTTCTCAACATCTTTTTTGTTTTTAAAACCTAAGTCTTTTTCAACTTCTACCTCAACCCATAATCCTTGTCCATCGAATCCATTACGATAATGTGATGTATATCCATTCATTGCTTTATATCTTAAGAAACAATCCTTAAGACTTCTACCAAATGCATGATGGACACCCATTTTATTATTTGCTGTGATAGGACCATCGATGAAACGATATTTCTTTCCATTTTTATTCTTTTCTCTTAGTTTTTCGAAGCATTGATTTTCATTCCAGTACTTCAATACTTCTTCTTCATTTTTGACAAAATCATAACTTTTTAAATTTGCCATATTTTTCATCCCTTTCTTATCAAGCAATATCTATAATAAAATAAAAGAGCTTTTCCTATTATAAATAGAAAAAGCCCTGACTTTCTTATACCACTATTTACAACAATCCAACAATTGCGTCTTCTGTAACGGGAAGACCCCGTTGATTCTTACTAAGATTTCAGAATCACAACAATAGAGTGATATTCATGTTATAACTACTAATGCAGGTTTTCCACTATCTCCTGCTCACTATAAATCTTCGTATAATAACATTACTGTCTCTATTATAGTCTTTTGCTTGCTGGTTAAAATAATACCATATTTACGCTCAAATGTCAAATGCAACACTTAAAGGGCTTTACTTTTTCTATTCTTTCATTACTAATTATATCATATTTTTGTGTTTTTTATATCAAAGTCATCTCCAATATCTTCACTATTAGCTTTATGATAATCAGGAATATAAGCATAATCAAATAATTCATCTTCTTTTGATGTTCCTCTTGCAATATCAATAATATCATCTTGTTGAAAATCTCCATATTTATAATAATCTTTAACTTCTTGAGTTGCTAAATCTTTTGATTTTTCATTTCCTTTTAGTAATATATTTCTAAAGAACTCTTTTATCCTATCAAATAAGTATTTAATAAAACTATTTAAGTTTCTGTTTTCTTTTTCTAACTCTTCATTTCTATTTTTTAATGATTTAACTTCTTTTTTAATATTTTCGTTCTCTTTTTCTAAAGATTTATAACTATCAGCATAATTATTAACTTCATTAAAAACTTGCTTTATTTTAGGCTCTAATTCCTTTATTTTTTTAGATTCATTAATAACCTTATTCATTGTATCAAAAATATCTTTATCAATTAGAATATGCTTTTTATCAAATGGAACATTTTTTGAAGATCCCATTTTTTTATCTAGTTCCTCAAATTCTTTAGTAAGTCTATCGGATCTGACATTAATTTTTTGTTCTAGTTCTCTATTGATTCTTTTATATTCTTTAATTTTAATGTGTTTTCTATCACTACCTTTAATACCTCTTTCCAAATCATATCCTTTATCGGTTAGTCTTTTATGGTATTTATCTTGTAACTCTGATAGGTGTATCTTATCTCTTATATATTGTTTTTTAGATATAGTATATCTTTCAGTATTAGTTCTTTTATCATACTTTTTAATTAAAGGAACTACTACACAATGTACATGAGGAGTTTTTTCATCCATATGAACTGTTGCATGTAAAACTTGTTCTTTCTTATAACCTAAATCATTATAAACAAATTCCATACAAGTATCTGCCCATTCTTTAATATCATCCTTATTCATATTCTTAAAGAACTCATTAGTTGCTGTAAACATTAATTCATCAGCTATTACATTATTAGATCTATCTAACATTTGTTTAAATGTCTTTTTTCTATCCTCTCTTTCAGTTTTCATCCTTTCATCATGTTCTTTTTTATAATCTTTAGTTAAGTTATAAAAACCCTTAACATATTTTTCAGTTAAGGGTACTAATTCAATATTATTATGTGTTAATTCTAATTTGATATCTGGATTTGATTGATAAGCTTTCTTTTCTCTTTTATTATGTGATCCTATTTGTGCTAAATCATTTATAGTATATATTGGTTCACTTCTAAATATTGCATAATTTAAATTCATAATATCGTTTCTCCTTTCTTTACGCATAAAAAAGCAACCATTTTTGGTTGCTAAAATTTTGAATATTTTGATAATCTTGCAATATCATGAATTAAATATTCAAATGAATTTTGTGTCCAAAATCTCGGATGCATATAACCATGATTGACACTATTTCTATTATCTCCATTATCTAATGATGTAGATAATTTAAAATATTTTTTCATCTCATTTAATAGTTCTATATATTCAAGATTATCTTTATTTTCTTCAATTGCTAAATTTAATAATGCCATCCCCGTTTTTCTTTTTTTAGGGTTCCCTTTTGAATCTACGTAATCTCTTCCATATTCCGATGTTGTTGATCTAATTAGTTCCTCAAGATAACAATATGCAAATGGTGTTAATATAGAATATGAATTGTCATAATCATTATATATTTCTTGCATTAAAGCTATATCTGGTGCCCAATTCCACATATGTGCATAATTTAATATCTCCTTAAAATCACTTCTTATGTTCATCCTTACCACCTTGCTTATTAATATATTCAATTAGGTCATCCAAATCTTCTTTTATACCAATTACATCATCGTTATTAAATTTTGCCCAATTATAAATTTGTTTATTCATTCTAATTAAAGCATTTTCTTCGTTCAATTGTAAATAAGTTTGTTGTCCTTGCTCATCAATCATTTTTTTATAATATTCATTTGGAACTAACGCTATTGCAATTTTTGGATGTAATAACATCACCATACACTCAATTCCACCATAAATATATAAATTTGAAACAAGTGATTTAATTGTTACTAAGTTTTTATTTGTTGTATTAACTAAAGGTACAGGAGTATATCCCTTAATAAAATTGGTGTTCATTTTTTCTCCTGTTATTGCTAAATATTCGGCATCATATCCACCATCAAATAATTGAGCTGTTAAGCTATGTTCATTTATTTCTTTTATATACTTTGGATTTCTGATAAGTGCCATAAAAAATAATTTATTAATATTTTTGTTTAAGTCTTTTAATGTAATAGTTGTTACCTCTTGATTTATAAATGGAATAAATAATTTTATAATACTAGAAATTATTTTTTCATAGTTTACACTCAAATATTCTTCAAATGCCAATGAATAATATCCAAAACTAGTATTATACTTTCCGGCAGAACTTTTTATAATTTTATTAGATGAAGTATTTAAATAAAACAAATTATCACCTGTTCTATAGTTTTTCAATAATAATTTAGGAAGTTGAACATGTGAATCAACAGCATATATTATAAAAATTTGATTGTTTGTTCCTTCTATATCATATAACGCATTATAATATCCTAAAGCATTTTCTTTTAATATTATTCCTATTTTAGTTAAATTGGATAATAATTTATTAATTGAATTCTTTTTCCACTTAAATCTAATTACTTGTTTGTCTTTAAAAGTTTTTGGTAATTTATGATAATAACCATTATTTATAATTCCAATATCAAATGGTGTATTATTTTCTTTCAAAAACATTGTTAATTTATCCATTTACATCGCCTCATATATATTATACCATCAAAAAAATACTTTCTTTAAAAAGTATTTAGTTTATTTATTATTAATTTTTATAGATTATAATTTGCTACAACTAGTTCTATTTATACTGGGTTTAATCTCACTCGGGTGCCCACTATCGACAACAACACCTGTTATTTTCCTTTCGTTCATCTTTTTCACCTCTACATTAAAATATGTTAAGATGGGCGTTTTTGCCACTGAAATAATTACTAAATTCAATTTAAAATAATGTAGAAATATAAAAAATAGATATTCTACAACCCTAACTATCAACCCCTAATAAAATCTTATAAAAAGTTTTATTTTGATGTTTAAGATGATATAGAGCAAAGACGTAAAAATGACTTTGCTTGTAAAAGAATAATAACTGATTTAATAGGCAAAATAGAAAATAAAGGACTTCCTAATGATGAAATATTAGAAAGCCTAAATGAAATATTAACAACAATAAAATCTAACTTAGAAAAATTTAATAGAGGTGTATTTCCTAAAATGGAAATTAATACCAATACTAAGTTAAATACGCTAGTAGGAAAATTTACAGATAATAAAAAATAATCTTTTTGCTTTTTAGCAATAAGGACATTTTTATGAAACAATATTGTATATACCACTTTGTAATTTATTGCTAATTAGGGGTTCAAAAGGGAACTCCCTTTGCTCAAATTCGTTATTGGCTCTGCCAATATCGTAGCGGGTTACTAACTTGTCTAAAAGCTAGTTTATAATAGAATCTAATAAAATATTGTAATTGTATGATGATATGGATTTACATTTTTCTTCTTCGTTCCCATCTGCCAAATAACATTATCTAATTCTACAGAATTAATTTTAATACCTTTACTTTCTAATTTTTCTCTAATTAATTCTAATACATAAAGCATACTAGCTCTAATTTCAATTTCCATATTACTATCATGCTTTAACTCTATCTCATTATCAATTATGTTAGATAATTCCTCATTATATTCTAAAATCCCATACGTCCTTAAAGTTCTTGGTATACCATAATCAGCACAACCTGTTAAATTATCAACATTTTTTAAATTATTATGTATTGTAGATGACATATAATATAAGTCATTAACAAGTAAAGTAGCACGTTTATTAAACTCTATTCTTTTACCTTTATAGATACTACTATCATCAAAATACTTAAATTCTGACACAATATACTTTAATAAATCAACATCTGATTTCTTATTAAACAATTCATCAAAAAAACTCTTGCCTTTATTATACATTGTTTTAACAGTATCTTTAAAAAGATCATATCTTAAATCAAATAAAGGTATTTTACTATCAGGCGAATAAAATATTTTTTCAAAATCATCTTTTGTTAATTTATTTAAAAATTCTATATCTAAAAAATCTTTATTAGATTCTACTTCTCTTATAATTGAATAAAATAAAGCCTCAGACCCTTTTATAATATTACCTTTATATTCAATTTTAAATTTTGGCTTTTGCCAAAAACAAAAATTTAAACTTTCTATTATAAAAGCTAAAATAATTTTTTCCTTTTCTTTTAAATTTAAAGAAGTAAAATCATACCAATGTTGATAATTTGGCTTTCCTAAACTATTTATAAAATTATCTAATTGAGTATAATTAATTTTTACATAATCACTATTCTCCACTACATATTTCAATTGTTCTCTTACATCATTCATAACTTATCTCCTTTTTATTTTTCTCAATATTTCATTTGTACAAAATTTTATATCTTTACTATTATCAACTAATATAATGTTATCATATTTGAATGATAATGGTAAATAAACAGAATTTTCATATTCAAAAAAATCCTGATTAAACTGTTTATTTCTTTCTACCAACCTTTGCTCTATAATTTCTTTAGGAACAGTTAGAATAATTATTAAATCCGGTTTATAGTGAAAAGAAGCAATTTGATCTACACACTCATTTACAGTTTTACTTTCTTGATATGATAATCGAATATATGTTGAAAAATAACAACGATCAAAAATAGTACAACTTTTTTCTTTTAGTGCATCATAGTACGCTGCAATATGTCCTATCTCATATATTTTTCGTTGTAATTGAGGTTGTAACTCTCTTGCAAAAGGTATATATGGTCTAAACCACTCAGGTACTGATTTTGAGGTTTTAACATTATAATATTTAACTAAATAATCTATCAATGTTGATTTTCCACTACAGTTACTTCCTTCAATTGCTATAATTGACATATTTATCTCCTCTTTAAAACTAAAATTCTTTTCTGATTATTATTTCTTGATCCAACCACATCAGATGTTAAAAAATCTATATCCCATTTTTTATAATCTATAGACTCCTCTATCTCAGTCTGTGTAAAAAACTTTTGAGAAAAACTATATTCTTCTTGTTTATTATCAGACATTGTTTTTAAATATTTAGTTGTTTCAACACCAGTTGCATCATCATAATGTCTACTAACTTCTAATTTTACAGGAAAACTATCAATAAGCAATTTATAAAATTCAGAATCTATTTTATCTCGCCATTCTTTGTTAAAAACATCTAAAATAACAAAAGCATTATCAGCAGACAATTCTGTTATTTTAGCAATTACTTTTCTCAAATATTCTTTATTTTCATAACAATTATATAAGCTATATAAATATTTAAATAATATACCTGGTTGATAATGAAAGAAACCATCTTTGGAAAAAATAAAATCCTTATCTACATTCAAAAAAGAATAGTCAGAAAAATCAACACCATACACATTTTTATAATTTCTTTTAACTAATTCATTAGCTATTCTTCCATATCCACACATAACATCTAATACAGGCTCTTTTTTATCTATAAATACTTTTTCTAAAAAACCACATTCAGTTTGTGTATATCCAGGCATAACCTTTGATGTATAATTATGATACATTCCTATATCATCAAAATTAGACAACTTTAATATTACTTCACTATTCATTTTAGTATTATATAATTCAGGTTTAACCAATTCTTGAACATTAACTTCATATTTTAAAGACATATCAATAATATTTTTATTATTATAAGCAGTAATTATCTGCTTAAACAACATAATATCCTCTTTTCTCTTAAGCATACTTTTAATATCAATTATTAAGGTATCAACGATATCTTTAATGAATACTCCCCGCAGCAAGCTACGGGGTATCTTCCCAAAGCGATGTTATTTTTGCTGTTGAAATTTCAAATATAACTGCTTGTATTCCGCATCTTGTTTACCTTGATTTTTTACATATTCTTTTAT
>DVGU01000066.1 GCA_018712565.1 Candidatus Faecimonas gallistercoris | reverse complement strand
CATTAGACCATTACTTAAAAATACATACTGTAATATAAATTGAACCGCCGTATACCGAACGGTACGTACGGTGGTGTGAGAGGGACAAATTAAAATAGAGAAAATCTATTTAATTTTCTCTACTCGATTATTTTCTTAAATTAAAAAGAGGGTTGAAACAAAATTATTTCATTTCGTTACAGCCCCTTTTATCGTAATCCAATTTATTAAATTGGTTATTTTTTTATGGTGGACTGTTAGGGATTCGAACCCTAGACCCACTGATTAAGAGTCAGTTGCTCTACCAACTGAGCTAACAGTCCAAAAATTGATTTCTTTTTGATTATATCACAAAAATATAAAAAAATAAATACCTAATTTTTATTTTTCTAAAGATGGTGTTCAAGTAAAAAATTGTAAATTTATCTATATAATCTTTTTGATATGGAGATATATTGTAAAATATGATATAGTTATGTTGAATGTAGGGTGTTAATATGAAGATAGAGAAAAAAGATATAGATATTAAACGTGGTTTAACATTAGAACAAGTAGAATTAAGAAAACAACAAGGGCTAGTTAATTTTAATACAGAGGCAAATACTAAGACAGTTAAGCAGATTGTTTTAGAAAATGTTTGTACTTTATTTAATATTATCAATGTTATTTTGGCTCTTGTAATTATTTGTGTTGGATCGTTTAAAAATTTGACTTTTATGATTATTATTATTTTGAATACATTAATTAGTATTGTTCAGGAACTTAGAAGTAAGAAAACACTTGATAAATTACAAGTATTGGCTAGTTCTAAAATAACAGTTATTCGTGATGGAGAAAAAAAGAAGATTGATATTAATGAGATTGTTTTAGATGATATTGTATGTTTTGCAATAGGTAATCAAGTCGTAGTAGATAGTGTTATTTTTGATGGTGAAGTTGAGGTAGATGAATCTTTTATTACAGGAGAGTCTGAAACTATTTTTAAGAAAAAAGGGGATACATTAATTTCTGGTAGTTTTATTGTTAGTGGGAAAGCAGTTTGTCAAGTGCTTCATATTGGCCTTGATAATTATACTGCTAAGATTGCTAGTGATACTAAATATATTAAACCTGTATCTTCGGAAATTATGCGTAGTTTGAATAAAATTGTATCTACGATTTCATTTTTAATTGTTCCGGTTGGAATTTTGCTTTTTTCTCGGCAAATGTATTTGGAAGGAAATACTGTATCGCAGGCTGTTGTTAGTACTGTTGCTGCATTGATTGGGATGATTCCTGAAGGTCTTGTTCTTCTTACTAGTACGGTGTTGGCAGTTAGTGTTATTCGTCTTTCAAAGAGAAAAGTGTTAGTTCAAGATTTATATTGTATTGAAACTTTAGCTCGTGTCGATACTATTTGTTTAGATAAGACAGGAACAATTACTGAGGGGTCTATGGAAGTTGTTGATGTTATTTCAAAAAATGATGATTATTCTATTGATGAGATTGTTGCTAACTTAAATGATTCATTAGATGAGTCTAATCCTACAGGTTTAGCTTTAAAAGAGAAATTTGGTAAAAAATCTACGTTTCATTTAAAAGAAAAGATTAGTTTTTCTTCTAGTAAAAAATATTCTGGTGGAGTTTATGAAGAAGGTCGGTATCTTATTGGGGCTCCTGAATTTTTATTAAAAAGTAAAATTGGTAAATACAAAGAAGAATTAGATAAATATACGAAAGATTATCGGGTTTTATTGCTTGTTAAAAGTCAGGATAAAAAATTAAATAAACTTGTTGTTATTGGATATATTTTGTTGCAAGATAAGATCCGTAAGGAGGCATTTGATACGCTTCGTTATTTTAAGAAACAGGGTGTTGATATTAAAATTATTTCTGGGGATAATCCAGATACTGTTTATGGTATTGCAGTTAGAGCAGGACTTTCCAAAGATGTTAAGAAAATTGATGCTAGTTTATTAAAGACTAATCAAGATATTTTAAAGGCAGTAGAAGAGTATGATATTTTTGGGAGGGTTAGTCCGGAGCAGAAAAGGCAATTTATTATTGCTTTACAATTATTAGGTCATACTGTTGCTATGACTGGGGATGGTGTAAATGACGTATTAGCTTTAAAAGAAGCGGATTGTTCTATTGCGATGGCTAATGGTAGTGATGCTAGTAAAAATGTTAGTCAATTGGTTTTATTAGATTCTAATTTTTCGTCTATGCCTCATGTTGTAGCAGAGGGGAGAAGAACTATTAATAATATTGAAAGAAGTGCCTCTTTATTTTTAGTGAAAACAATTTATGCAACACTTCTTGCTATTATTTTCATTTTTGTTGAAATGCCATATCCATTTATTCCTATCCAGTTGACGTTAGCTAGTGTTGTAACTATTGGTATTCCATCTTTTGTTTTAGCTTTGCAACCAAATCATGATAGGGTAAAGGAGGGGTTTTTAATTCATGTATTAGAAAGGGCTTTTCCGCCAGCAATCACTATTATTTTGAATATATTAGTAGTTTTTATTGCTAGTAATATTTTTGGTTTTCGTTATGAACAGACTTCTACTTTATCTGTTGCTGTAACCGGATATACATCCTTTATTCTTCTTTATAAAACTTGTCAACCATTGAATCCTCTTAGAATGGTATTGTTTATTGTCATGTTTATTACATTTATTTTTGGTTTTTCTTTACGTAGTTTGTTTTCTTTTTCTCATTTTGATGTAGTTATGGTTTTAGTGACTATCATTTGTATTATTATGTCTCATCAATTATATGTATTGATTGAAGATACTTTGAATAATGTAATAGATTATTTAGAAAGAAAAAAGAAAATTATTAGATAATGATGTTTTTGTATTTGATTTTTCTTTTTTGGGTATCATATTTATAAAAGGGAGATATAATTTTAAAAAAAACTAATTAGTACTTGACTTTTTACTTATTTTTATAGTATTCTAATATTGCGACTGGAAAATTTAAAATTAAATTTAATTTTTCCTTGCAATTGTTAAAAAAATAGTATATACTTAGTAAGTACTGTTAGTTATGGACCTGTAGCTCAGTTGGTTAGAGCACACGCTTGATAAGCGTGGGGTCACAGGTTCAAGTCCTGTCAGGTCCACCAATAATTAATAGTGCCTCAATAGCTCAGTTGGTTAGAGCACTTGACTGTTAATCAAGGGGTCCTAGGTTCAAGTCCTAGTTGGGGCGCCATATGGCGAGTTGGTGAAGTGGCTTAACACACTGCCCTTTCACGGCAGCATTCACGGATTCGAATTCCGTACTCGTCACCAATTTTGAAATTTACTCCTATTGGGAGTTTTTTTTTAAAATTTATTGACATTTTTGTGGTTGTCTTGTAATATTATATGTGCAAGGCATTGAAGTATGGAGTAGTACTCAAGAGGCTGAAGAGGCGCCCCTGCTAAGGGTGTAGGTCGGGCAACCGGCGCGAGAGTTCAAATCTCTCCTACTCCGCCATTATGTATTTAAAGAGTCGTGAGGCTCTTTTTTTGATGTTAAAAAAGATTTTGCTGGATGCAATTTAAAATATTCTTTTCTTGGTTAATTTATATAGAAATTTATCTTACATTATTATGATATATAAATTCGACAAATTCCTTGACAAAAAAAATCTTCTCCCTTATTATAGTAAGCTAATTCAGGGGGATATGGTTTAGAGGGGTTAATTGCCATATCTAATGAAAATAAATTCATCAAAATATGAGGCCATAATATTTGATGAACGAAAGAGGTGAGAGTATGGCAATTAATCTAAAAAAGTTTACCATAGCTATGGTAGGACTTATTGCATTCTTTGTATGTATGCCAACAACTCATGCATTAGAAGAAGTGCAGACACAGAATACAATAACAGAAGATACAACAGTAGAAGATACATCTAAGTGGGAAGTTACCCAGCCAGAAAGGAAAGTAACAAGTGAAGGATTAATTATTGATTATAATTTCGACAATCTTGATGCTTTTATTGGTAATGATGGTTGGATAGTAGAAGAAAGTTATGTTACTGTAACAATTACAATTCCAGAAGATTATGAATTAGACTCTATTGTAATTGCGCCAGATGTATTTCAAGAAATTGCAGATTGTCTTTATGCATATTTCAAAAAAGAATACAACAATTTCGAAATGAATAACGCAATTCAAGCAGGAGACAAACTAGGGGTAAATTTTGTTATTAATAACTTATCAAAGTATACTTACAATTATGATGAAACATCTTTTGAGGTTTTTCCAAAGAATGATATTGTCTATAATAAAAAAGAAGAAAGTACCACAACTACTCCTACAGAAGATGCACCATTATTTAATGGAGAAACTGTAAATGAAAATTATCATTTTAGAAGAACATATAACACAGCATTAAAAGCATTAATTCCAGATTCTAAGGGAAGTCAAATGACAGATGAGGCAATTGATGTAGCGTTAAAAAAGGCTGGTTATGAAAATGGTATAAACGATTATACCCAATATTTACTTGATTTCTATAATAAAAAATATCATACTAATTATACAAGATTAGATCAATTCCCTGACGGAATAATTAGAGAAATTTTAGGGGAAAACGATCCATTTGTAGTAACTAATGCTGCTGCTAATGATGCTTATAAGGCTGCAGGAGTAACATTTATTTCTAGAAATGATACAGCTGAGTCTATTCTTAAAACAATTAATAAAAATACTGGTAAAAACTATCAGTCACTAGAAGAATATGTTTTAGAATACTATAATAAAAAATATAATACTGATGCAGAAAGACTTGTTGATTTATGTGATGAAGCATTAGATAATTTCTTCTTAATTCATGGAAGTGAAACCGGAAGGTATGAATATGTTTATGAAACAAATCCTGATGTAATTGCTCTAAGTTATGATTATTTCTACAACAAAGGTCTTGCATGGGGATTTGAAGATGATGAATATTCTCATGATAATTCAGAGAATCTTGCTATCGGTGAATATATGAGAGATGAAGCTAAAGGTGATGAGTATATAAAAGAAAATGCTGGAACGCTAATATCAAATGGTAGTGGAAAAGTAAATGGTACATTATATACTTCAGGATCATATATTTTAGATTGTTACCTAGGATATGAATTTAACGTAGACATGCAATGGACATATTCAGCACTAAAAGGAACAGTAATTGCTCAATATGTTGATATTTATGGTAATGTTTTAGCCGATGATGTAATTACTACTGATATGGTAGGTAAAGATTATCAAACTTATTTAAAAGAATTTGATGGTTATCAATTAATAAGAATTGATGGAGATGAAATAGGAAAATATATAGATGGTAAAATTGTTGTTGTTTATATATATGCACCAAGGATTCCTGAAGATAATCCAAAAGATAATCCAGAGGATATTTTAGATTTAGGAACTGGAAGTACAGATGGGTGGGAAATTACTCCACCAAAGACAGGAGTTAGTAATGATTCCTCAGTTGTTTCGCAGTTGTTCGTTATGTTATTAACTTTAGGAAGTGCAAGCTTCGTTATTTTGAAAAAATAAAAGAGAAAAGGAATTCTGTTAAGAGTTCCTTATCTTTATTAAGGATGATTTTATGAAGAAGAAAGTTTTTAAAATTTTGTTTGTGATTTTCATAATCATTTGTAGTGGTATTTTTTTACTTTTTAATACAACTTCTTTAAAAGAAGTACGAGATCAAGAGGCTAAAGAGCAGATTACAAAAGAGTATCATGAAATTGTATCTTCTGTTGCAAAAGAAGAAAAAACAGATAATATCATACAACAATATCAACAGGCATTTCATAATTCTGATATTATTGGGAGATTATCTATAGAAAATACAAATTTAGATGTTCCTGTTGCACAGAGTGGTGATAATGATTATTACTTAAATCATTTGTTAGATAAGTCTGTAAATAGTTTGGGTAGTGTTTATTTAGATTATAGAAATAAGACAACTGATAGGAAAATAATTATTTATGGCCATAATTCAGAAAATGTTTATACTGAATTTAATATGTTAGAAAATTATACTCATTCATCTTATTACCATACTCATTCAATTATAAATTTTCAAACTGAAAACAATTTCTATCAATATAAAATATTTTCTATCTATATAGCAACTGATGATTTTCAGCATGTTAATTTAAATTATAATTCTTATGATTATGCAAAGCATCTTGCTTGGTTAAAGACTCAGTCACTTTATGATACAGGAGTAGAAGTTAATGGTTATGATCATATTATCATTCTACAAACATGTTATTTTAGTCCGGATGATTCGTTTTTAATAATTGCTGCTAAAAAAATTGGCTAATTAATTTTATAAAATTAGCTTTTTTTATTATTTTACAAAGTATTTCAATAAGGAAAAGGCCAAGAGGAAGAGTATAATATAGTGAGTATATTAAGATGAGTTGTTATATATAAAGCTTTATAAGTTTAATAATCGTAAGCAAATAGAATTAGTCTAAAAAATTTTTCGGTTTGTTTATCATTATTCTTTGAATGAAAAAAATACTCTATGAAGATAAAAATGTATATTTATCTTGTCCTTTGTTTTACTAGGCGTTAGTGTGATTTTATGCTATTGCTTTAAAAAAACATAAATAAAAAACAAGTTTTTGATAAAAGGGCAAAAAGACCCCTTACCCCATAAAATTATGTGGTCCACTTAGTTTAATAATTGTCTATTAGTAAATACAAGGATA
>DVGU01000065.1 GCA_018712565.1 Candidatus Faecimonas gallistercoris | reverse complement strand
ACATTTTGACGATGTTCTATATTGGCATGGATAAATATAAAATTTTAAAATAAGATTTTAAAAAAATTATCAAAAACTTAAAATCTATTATGACCTTATATAAATTTTTCGTAAAAAACCGAAACTCAAATGCTAAAAACACTTGACATTGTGAAAAATATTGGATTTGATAAATTCGATTCTGTGTTTTCTTTATAATTAATATTAGCTGGTATGGCTATTTTATTATTTCCTTGTTCTATTAATACTAACTCTGTTGTATCTGCGGTTAAGGTAATATTCGCAGGATAATTTTCTCCTAGGGCATAAACAGAATTACTTGTGATTATTGAAATAACAGAAATCATTATAGTGAATACTAATAATATTATTATTTGATTTCTTTTCATATATACTACTCCTACCTTTATTCTCTATTCTTATAAATTATACTCCCCCCCGGGGTAAATTTGTCAATAGTATATACGCTATTTTATCATGAAAAAACTAGGAATTTGACCCGTTTTTTTACAGTGTCGTTTTTAATTTCTTTAATATTTTTGTTTCTTTTCTAGATACTTGTACTTGACTCATACCTAATGTTTTACTAGTTTCTTGTTGGGTCATATCATTGTAGTATCTTGCAATAATCAATTGTTTTTCTTCTTTTGGGAGTGTTGCTAGTGCATTTTTTAAGTCTAATATTTCTTCAGTCATTGCTTGTTCTTCTTGTCCTAAATTGTTATATAACGTATCATTTTCTTCTTCATAAGCATAATCTAGGCTTTCTACTTGTCTTGTTGCTAGATATGCTTCTTCTATTTTTTGTATAGGAACTTCTAAAAATACAGATAATTCTTCTGTTGTTGGTTCTCTTTTTAATCTTTGACTCATTACCTCTTTTGCATGTTCTAAACTTTTATTGAGTCGTAGTAAATCTCTACTTACTTTGACTTGGTTGCTTGTAGAAATATAATTATTTATTTCTCCTAAGATGTAGTAATAAGCATAAGTTGAAAATTTTGCTTTTTCCTTTGGATTATAGTTTTTTTTCGCATTCATGAGACCTATCATAGCTACTTGATATAGGTCCTCTTGATCAAAACTTTTATATTGACTAATCATCTTATAAATTAAATTTTCATATTCCAATACGTTTTCCATTTTCTTTTCTCTCCTTTATATACTAATATATTGAAATACTTCATATTCTTTTGCGATATAGAATAGTTGTCCATATCTTTCTCCTATTCTTTTTCTTACTTTATTGGATATTCCACAAAAAGCTACACTTCCGCATTTTAGAAAAATTTCTGTTAGTTTATTTTGGATATTTTCAAATAAACTTTTATCCATCTTGGTTACTTTTGCTAAATTAAATACATATACTAATATTCCCTGACTATATAATAAATAATTAATTTTTTCTGCTACTTTAGAAAAATTATAGTTTGTCAGTTCTCCTTCTAATCTAATAAACATGATTCCCCTTTTTATTTGAAATTTCATAGCTAGCATACACTCACCTCTATTAGCACTATAAAACTTTTAATAGAAGATTGCTAGTGATTCGATAAAAGATGGCATTTTTTTCATATGACAGAATTCGAAAAAAAAATAACCCTACGGTTATTCTTCTTTAAATTTCTTTAACACTGGTACAAAGCGTTCAATAAATTTATATTCATCTCTATCCTTTATATATAAAAATCCTAAAATAGAAAATATTAAGGCTCCAATGAAGTTTACGATTAAATCTTTCATAGTATCTATTAATCCTAAATCTAAATAACCATTTTCTATGGTTGTTATTTTATCATTACTATAAATTTTAGTTTTATTAATATTATCTATTACTACTGGTTCATTTTGTTTTTTTTCATTTAATTCTACTGATGATATTTTTTCTACAATTCTATCTTTTTGCATATCTAAATTTAAATATCTATCTGCAGCAAATTCACAAAACTCCCATAATACTCCAATTGTCATAGAAAAGCAAAAGGCAACTAAAGCTACAAATACGGGGGTCATTTTTATATGAAAGCGTTCTGTTCTATTTAATATATCAATTAATGAGAATCCAACTGCTGCGGCTAGAAAACCATTTAACGTATGTAACATGGTATCCCAGTGTTTAAAGATACCATAAAAATTTTGAATTTCTCCTAATATTTCAGCGGCGAATATAAATAAGTAAACAATAATTTCTAATGTGGTTGGTAATTTTACTTTAAATGTTTTGGAAGCAATAGTTGGTAAAGTAAATAAAATTAAAGTCAAAAAACATAAAGCTACACTGTGCCAATTACCTTTTAGCGATTGCTCTACCATACATAAAATTACTAGAAATCTTAGGACTAAGTATACTGCGATATTTTTTCTTTTTTCTTTCTTTGTTTTTACTGGCATTTATTTCTCCTTATTTATCAAACAATTTCTTGGCGTTCGTTTTAGGAATTAGCATTCTCATTTTTTGATCTACTTTAAATTTAAATTTAGGATGAGAAGATAAGTATTCTTCTCCATCAATACACCAAGATGTCTTTGGCTTATCTAAAAATTCTATTTCAAAATCATTGGTTTGGTAATATGTAATACCTGGTACTTCTTTGACATCTTTCATCGTTACTTGGACTAATATTCTTAAGATATCTGGTTTTGTTTTAGGATTAGCTAGTGCTACTTCAAACATATTATCATCCATTTTTACATCATAATAAATATCATCTACTCCTGCTACTCTTGATGAATTTGTAATAAAGAAAAAGGAATACTCACCTTCATGTTCTACACCATCTACTTTATATTTTACATGATAGCGATGAATTTTATTACGTAATTGTCTTAATCCATATAATATGTATGCTATTTTACCGTATTTTTTCTTTAGATCTCTTGGTGTGTTATAAGCCATATCGATATAGTCTCCAAGACACGCTACATAAACAAATGGAGTCTCATCGATATAACAAACATCTACTTTTTTTCTTACTCCATTTAATAATAATTCTAAGTTTTTTTGATAATTTTTTGTGTATCCATACATATTTGCTACATCGTTAGTGGTTCCCATTGGCAGGTTTGCTAAAACTAATTTTTTCTTTCTATGCAAATTTCCTGTTACAACTTCATTTAAAGTACCATCTCCTCCAGCACTTATTACTAAATCTACATCATTTTCTAATTCTTCTACAATTCTAGTAGCATCTTTTTTCTTTTTTGTATATTTTATTTCTGTATCATATCCATGCTTTCTTAAAATATCATAAAAATCTTTTTTACTATTTAAACTTTTTACCTTACCACTTTCGGGATTCATAATAATGATACACTTTTTCATAGAGCATCTCTCCTTGATAGCTATATTATAACATATTCTTTCTTTTTTTCTAGATTCTATTTATATTTTATCAATAATTGCTATTTATAGTCTAGTTATTTGATTTTTTTAGGTATTTGTTTTATAATTTTAGTGTTCTTTCCTATTCAGGGGGGACTGATATATATATTGATAAAAGGATGGTGTATTGATGTTTTTTGTGTGTATGTTATTACCAGCTAGTTTTTCTATTTTAATTAGTGAAAAGCTAAAGAAAGAAAAGAAATCACTTAGGGATCTAATTCTATCTTATTTTAGTTATACTTTTTTTATTACTATGATTATGAATACATTAATATATTTTATTAGTAGTGAAAAATCATTTTGGTATCGGACAGAAACATTTACTTATGATTTCTGTTTAAAATATATGTGGTTAAGTTTTGTAATAGCAATTGTTTTACCTTATTTACTACATATTGTTCAAAAAGCAGTTAAGATTAATATTGAAGTAAAGGAACGTAGTCGAGATGATAAAAAGAATATTAAGAAAAAGCATTAAGATAGTTGCTACATTTTTATTCTTTTTTAGTATTTTTCTGGCTTTAGTATTAAAACTTAGTACTGACTGGGCTAATACTAATTATCATTATACTTCTTTTGATGAAATTTTATATACTTTAGGAACTTCTGTAACTGCTGCTAGTAATGATGTAATTATTAATTTTATTCTTGCTAATATTTTGCCACCATTGGTTATTGTAATTTTTCTTTTAATAGCCTATTTATTTATTAAATATTTTCTTAGAAATTGTTCTATTTTGTTGAATGTAGAATTGTTTAAGAGAAAGTTTACTCTTAAGATAAATCGTTCTATTTTAATTAAGATTATAGCTATTTTTATTCCATTGGCAGGACTTGCATATTCTATTTCTTATGCTATGGATGGTTTATATGTTAAAGATTATATTAAATCTAATATGGAAACATCTTCTTTTTTTGAAAAGGAGTATGTTAATCCGAAGAAGGTAAATTTAAAGTTTCCTGAGAAAAAAAGAAATTTAATTTATATTTTCTTGGAGTCTATGGAAGCAACTTATACTGATAAGGAACATGGTGGAGCTTTTGATGTGAACTATATTCCAGAATTAACTGATTTAGCAGAAAATAATATTAATTTTTCTCCTAATAATAATGTTGGTGGTGGATATATGTTTACTGGTACCACTTGGACTATGGGAGGACTTGTTGCAGAAACTGCAGGTATTCCTATTAAAAATGTCTTTGGTGCTAATGATGAGAGAAGTTATGAGAGTGGTTTAGTTAATGGCGCTTGGAGTCTAGGAGATATCTTAGCTAAAGAAGGATATCATCAATCTATTATGGTTGGTTCTGATTTAAATTTTGGTGGAAGAAAAGCTTATTTTTCTGGACATGGGAATTTTGATACTTATGATTATTATACGGCAATTGAAGATGGTGTTATCCCTGAAGATTATTATGTATGGTGGGGATTAGAAGATGATAAACTATTTGACTGGGCAAAAGATGAAATTTTAAAAATAGCTGATGAGGATGAACCTTTTAACTTTATGATGTTAACTGTTGATACTCATGCTTCTGAAGGTTATACTAGTGATTTTTGTTCTAATGAATATGATGATCCTTATATGAATTCTATTGCTTGTTCTAGTATGCAATTGGCTGAATTTGTAGAATGGATTCAAGAACAAGATTTTTATGAAAATACAACTATTGTTTTAACAGGAGATCATGTTAGTATGAATAATTATTCTTTTGATGATATTCCTGATGATTATGAACGTGGTGTTTATAATGTTTATATTAATTCAGCTGTCGATACTGATAATAATAAGAATCGTGAGTTTTCTACTTTTGATTACTACCCTACAACTTTAGCTTCTCTGGGAGTAAAAATTAAAGGTAATCGATTAGGACTTGGTACTAATTTATTTAGTAATAAAGAAACTTTAAGTGAAGAATATGGAAACTATTATATTAATGAAGAATTAAAGAAAAGTTCTTCTTACTATGATAATTGTATTAATTTTAATCAGTGTAAATAATTAAAATAGTAAAGGCTACCAAGTGGTAGCTTTTTTATTTCCTTTAATGTATATTAAAAATCTCTCGGTTATTGAGAGATTTTTTTAGTAATAGAATATACTCATGTCTACACATCCGGATATTCCTGGAATACTTCCACAGTTTGTATATTGCCATCCTTCATAAGTACCTGTATATGTATTTTGAGGTCCCCATTGAGCAACCCAGCCTACATGTTCTCTTAATGAAGTTGGGAATCTATCTTCTATAAAGGCTTTAGATGCGTAAATTTTTACTTCTGTACCTAATGCATTTTCTACTTTACTTGCAAAAGAATTATACATTGCTTCATATGTTTGTTTGCTAATACCATTACTATTTTCTCCTGTAGATCCTATAGTCCAGTCTTCTAAATCGTAATAGATTGAGAAAATATCTGATGCGATATTAGCTTGACTATTTTTAATAATATTAATTAAATTATCTGCTTCCATTGATGCTTCTTTCGCACTTTCTGCATAGCTAAATAAATATACTGAGTATGGAATTCCTAGACGATTTAATTCTGCTACATTACGCATAAATTTATCATCCATCCAACTTACTCCATATCCTGCTCTTAAGATTACTGCATCTACTAAGCCGCTATTTTTTACTTTTTGCCAATCAATATCTCCTTGATGATGAGAGACATCTATTACTATTCTTTGATTAACATATTTTTCAAAGGCACCGGTTATTTCATTAAATTGAAAATATCTTCCAGCCATACGTTGTATTCCTTTAGCAAGGCTTCCATCTGGATTATAATAGTACCATTTACCATTTTTATATACAAAACCATCTAAGAAACCGTCATCACCAAAGATATAGTCTCTTCCTTCCAGTGTTATTTTTCCATATGTTACTGTTCCTTCATCACTTAAATAGAATATATTACTTTTATTTTCATTTAGCATTTGCCATCCTGTTTTTAATGCATAGTTGATGTTACTGAAAAAGTAAGTTTTTCCATCAATTGGTTGGAATCCGTTTAAAGCAAAGCCATCTTCTCCAAAGTAATATTTGTTTCCATTAACTGTTTGCCAGCCTTGATAGATACTTCCATCATCATTTAAATAGAATGGTCTTCCATCTATTTCTTGATATCCTTTTTTCAAAGCATAGTTAATGTTACTAAAGAAGTAAGTTTTTCCATCAATTGGTTGGAACCCTTTTACAGCGAAACCATCTTCTCCAAAGTAATATTTGTTTCCTTCTACTGTTTGCCAGCCATATTGAACTTCTCCAGCAGCATTGGTATAGATTAATTTATCACCTATTTTTTGTAATCCTACTACTAGTTTATAATTTTCTTCATTGAAATAATATTTTTTTTCATTTATCGTTTGAATACCACTTTTTGCGAAATGATCTTCTCCAAAATAATAAGTATCTTTACCGATTGTCTGCCAACCGTCTTGAACTTCTCCTAAATCGTTTGTATAAATTAATTTATTATTAACCGTTTGTAATCCTATCAACATTTTGAAAGTCTCGGTATCAAAATAATATACTTTTGTATTTATTTCTTTAAATCCACTTATGGCATAACCATCATCGGCAAAATAATATTTATTCCCGTTGATTGTTTGAAAACCATATTGAATTTCTCCAACATCATTAGAATAAATTAATTTATTATTACTTTCATGCAATCCTGTAAGTAATTTATAACTTTCTTCATCTAGGTGATAACTTTTCCCATTTATTTGCCTCATTCCACCTTTTGCGAAATGGTCTTCTCCAAAATAATAGGTATCCTTATCAATGGTGGTCCAACCGTCACAAACAACTCCATCTTCTGTTAAATAGAATGTTTTACTACTATCATTATCTAGTTTTTGCCATCCTGTTTTTAATATATTATTTACCATACTGAAAAAGTATGTTTGTCCATCGATCTCTTTGAATCCTCTTGCAGCATAATGGTCATCACCAAAATAATAAGTGGCACCATCAATCTTCTTCCAACCATGATATACTGTTCCATCATCATTTAAGAAAAACATCTGGGTAATATCATTATTTAGTTTTTGTACACCACTTTTTAAGATGTTGTTTACCATACTGAAAAAGTAAGTTTTGCCACCTATGTCTTTGAAGCCTCTTACAGCATAATGGTCATCGCCAAAATAATAAGTGGCACCATCAATTTTTTTCCAACCGTGATAAACTGTTCCATCAGCGTTTAGATAAAACATTTGACTGATATCATTATTTAGTTTTTGGACTCCTGTTTTTAAAGCATTATTTACCATACTGAAAAAGTACGTTTTTCCACCTATGTCTTTGAAGCCTCTTACAGCATAATTGTCTTCTCCAAAATAATAAGTGGCACCATCGATTTTTTTCCAACCATGATAGACTGTTCCATCAGCATTTAGATAAAACATTTGACTGATATCATTATTTAGCTTTTGGACTCCTGTTTTTAAGGCACTGTTTACATTACTGAAAAAGTAGGTTTTACCACCTATGTCTTTGAATCCTTTTACCTTCTCACCGTTTTCATAATAGTAAGTCTGTCCATCTTCTTGTACCCAGCCATTTTGTGTATCTGCATTTGCTACTATGACCGGTGCTAAAAACAGTGTTACTATTGTTAACATGAATATAATTTTCTTTTTCATACACTCCTCCTTTTACCTTGATTATACCATAAGCAAGAGGATAATTCCTAAAAAATTATCCTCTGTTTTTATTTCTTGTCAATAACTTGTAAAATAAAACAAATGCTGCTGGAATAGATTGAATTAAGAATTTTAAGAAATATATAAAGTGACGAAGTGCTTGATATAACGATCTTAGAGCATTTAATATTGTTAATGCTTCTTGTTTACCATGCGCCCTATCTAATACTTTTGATAATCTTCTCTTAAAATAATATAGTCTTCCTTTTTTTCTTGGTTTTTTGTTTGGATCATAATATATATAATATTTCTTTTCTATATAATTTTTACAATAGTAAAAGTAATCTGTAAATAAACTTTCTAAGGCTAAATTATATTCCATATAATTATTGATAGGATACACAGTTTTATTGTTTTTTTCTTTTTTGATTGCTTCATCAAATATTTGGGAGAATTTTTTTCCCATCTTATCTAATGTAAATCCATCTTGGATTCTCTTACGGCAATTCTTTTTGATTTTATCTAGATTTTCTATTACTCTCTGTGTTTCTTTTATAATATCATTTATTTCTTTTTCATAATCCTCTGCAGTTCCATTTTCATGATAGTGTACAATACCACCAACTTTATCATCAATTAATTCTGTTTGACCTCCTACGTCTGTAGATACAACTGGTACTCCCATAGATAATGACTCATAAGAAGTTAAAGCTAATCCTTCTAGTGATGAACAGTTTATAGTCATATCACTTAGGGCATAAATTTCAGCAGTATTTTTTATCATTCCTAACATAACGAAATTGTCATCAATTTTATTAGCTACATCATTATATAAATAACCATCTCCTGCCATAACAAAGTAAAGATTAGGATTTTTTTCTATTAATCTTTTTCCTATTTCTACAAACATTTCTGGTCTTTTTTCATGAGATAATCTGGCTATAAAAGAAATTACTGTTTTTTCTTGTGGAATATGATATTTTTCTCTCATTTCTTCTTTATTATATTTAGCTGGATCATACTTTTTATCATCTGTTCCAATATATACAGTTTCTACATTTTTCCTGTGATAGTCATTGATTAATTGATTTTTGGTAAAGTTATTACATACATAAGTCATTTGTAAATAAGGATCTACATCCATAGAGCATCTTCCAAACCCTTCTCGTGGATCTATTCTATCCACTGCGTGAATATAGTCGATAAATGGAATTTGTGGATATTTTCGTTTTAGGTAAGGTACCATATAATATCCATAGTGAGTATCACTAATTAGAACTAAATCTATATTTCTAGATTCCATGATATAATCTGCAAAATTGATATAATCACTTCTTTCTAGGAAGGTTGACATATCAAATACTTCTGTACAAATTTCCTCATAACTTTGTCTAATTACATTATCATTTGGTGTGGTCATTAAGATAATTACTTCATATTTTTCTTTATCTAGACGTTTAATTAAATCAATATTAAAGAAGTCGGCACCACCTGTTACAGCCCAGGGAATCATGAATAGAATCTTTGTTTTTTTATTCTTTTTATATTTTGGTAATACCATATTAGGATGTTGTTTTACAGTATCATATTGTTTACCTTCTCTTGGAAATTGAATAATTTCTACATCTTCTGTAATTTGACTTATTGTCTCATTTACATAACGCATGGCATTTTCTCTATTTTTATTGGCTCTAGAAAACTCTCCAGAGGTAGTATAACGATACCAGAAAATAGGAGCATTTACACGGATTGGAACTTTTCCTTTTGCTAAAAGTTTTAGCCATAAATTCCAATCTTCATACATAGCTTTTTCTTTGATACCAAAGCATCCTACTTCTTTTAGGTCTTCTTTTCTTACCATAGTGCTAATGCAAATTAAATTTTCTTCTTTTTCATCATCTACTGTTAAATACTTTTCCCATAAAAATTCTCTTTCCCCAAAATTTACCATTGTCGTATAAGCAAATGATCCTTCAGGATGTGTTTCTAATGTCCAGTATAGGCATTCTAACATAGTCTTTTCTGGAATATCATCACAATCTAAGAAAAAGATATATTTTGTTTCTGGAATTGCTTTATCAATTCCAAAATCTCTAGCAATCGCTGGTCCACCGTTTTTCTTATGAAAAACTCTAACTCTTTTATCCATTTTAGCAACTTCATCTAGTTTTTGTAATGATTCTTTATCCTTAGAACCATCATCTACTATAATCCATTCAAAAAATGGATATGTTTGACTAAATACGCCATTTGCTGTTTCTACTATGGTTTTCCCACCATTATAAAATGGTGTAACAATACTAATTGTTGGTTTTTCTTCCTTAACTATTTCCCCTATTTTTTCTATTCTTTTTCCTGGTCTCTTACTGAAATCCATTTACTTCACCTCATTCTATTTAACTTATTTTTAATTCTTCTGCCTAAAGTTCTATCTAGTTGTTTTTGAAGTTCATCTCTTTGTTTATATAATTTTTGTGTTTGTAAATATAACTCTTTATTTTCTTTTTGTAGATTTTGTATTTTCTCTGTGTAGTAATTTAATCCTGAAAATACACTTTCTAAATTACTATTTCCTTGGAATGGCTCTATTTCTAAATAGACGCTATCTGTGATTGCTAAATGCGTAGAAACATAATCATAATTATCATTTAGTATTTGAATTAATTCTTTTTCAGAATATTGAAAAAGTTCTTCCTTATCATCTTCTAAATTTATTCCTGTAAAGTTTTCTTCAATTGCTTGTTTTATATTTTTGGGAGTGATTAAAACTGTATTTCCTTTATAGCCACATACGATAGCAGGTTTCTTAAAAGCTACTGCTTCTAGCATACAACGATCTACTCCTAATAAAATATCTGCTTGTTCCATTTCTGGAATCATATCTGCTACTGCACCTTTAAAGATAATAGTTTTATCTTGATGTTTTTTTACCATCTCATCATAGATTTCACCATCTCCTACGATAGTTAGTATCGCATTAGGATTATATTTTTCTTTATAAAATTTATAAAATTTAACGGCTGTTTCTATAGAAGTTCGTTTTTGTTCTGATACTCTACCAAAGAGTAATAAATGATTATATGGTCGCTTTAGACTTTTTATCTTTTTATTGGGATATTTACTAAAGTCTAAACTATTATTAATCACTAAATACTTTTCTTTTGGTAAATGGAAAAGATTGGTATGTTCCTTCTGTACTTTATCGGTAATGGCGATTATTTTAGATGCACATTCAAAATAAATTGGAAATAATACTTTAAATATATCATAAGTATCCATAAACCATTCACAAGTCTTCGGTACAATATTATGTAAATATGCTACGTATGGTATTTTTGTTTTGAAAACTACTGGCAAGATATATGGTACACATGAAAACTGATGTACATAGATGAAATCTATCTTTTTTTCTTGGACAAAATTTATAAGCCAAGCTACTTTTTCTTTCTCTATTTTATTTTCTAATTTAAAATCAAATTCTACAAATTCTATATTTTTTAAGTTTTTCAACTTTTCTCTTAATAGGCCATCTCTTGCAAGTACGTAACATTTTATTTTTCTTCTAGCAAATTCTTCTACTTGAGTAATTGTAAATGTTTCTACCCCTCCTATTCCTAATTGTTCTAAACAGATTAATGCCTTTTTCATATTGCCTCCCTTAATTTTTTCTTCTTATTTTATTCATCATATTACCGAGTTTGTCTACCATTTTAAATCTTTTACTATTATAAATTTGATTTAATTTTTCATTTAACTCTATATTTTGGGAAGTTAATCTTTGTAGCTCGCTTTTATCTTCTGCTTGACTCTTATATTGACATAATTTTGATAATAAACTTAATTCGTTATTTTCTATATCGTTAAATATGGTATTTCTGATATTTGGTCTTTCCATAGATGTTACTAAAGATGGGTTGTATTTGGTAATTTCTTCTATATCTGTTGGTTGAGATATTAAGTGTTTTTCAACCTTATGATATAATTTTTTACCTTTGCTAGTTCGTAATATCATAGCTGATACTCCTAAGTTATCAAAGAGATTGCGATGAACGTGATAAATTCCCCAGTAATCTCCTAATATAATATCAGCAACATTATTATCTAGTCCCTTAGCTGGACACTGGTAGCAACTTTCTCTTAGAATATAGTTATTAATATATAAATCCATTAAAGCATCTTCGGTAAATGGGAAAGCTTTGCGAATTCTTTTTGAATTGAACTCTATTGTTGATTTGTCCCAACCATTTATTTTAGATCTATATTTTACTTCAAGCATTTTGGTATCATATTGTTTTTCAAATTCTGTTATTCTTTTTTTCAATAAGTCATCATTTATAACTCCATGACAAATCACGCTTACTGTATATAAATTATCATAATTCTTTTGTAAATATTTTTTTAATCCTAACACCTGACATGGTGTACCTGAGAATAGTACTTGTTTTTTATTTTGTAAATCTTTTTGTACTTGCTGGAAAGTTTTTCCTAAATTACTCTGGGCATATTTTGATCCTTTTATTTTGTTTAAGTCTTTTATATTGGTAATTCTTGTATGGTTTACTTTAAAATTCTTTAATTCTGCACCATATACAACACCTTTATCTTTTATAATTTGTTGGGCAAAATAGTGAAATATGCCACCAGAAGAACTTATTTTTCTGATATCATCATCCTTAGCTTTTACTGCATAACACTCTACTTGGTCTTTTTTATCTTTATATCCTTCTAAGGCACAACAGTGTTTTCTACATTGATTACAATGAATACATTTATCTAAATCTATTTCAGGGTATAAAAAGCCTTCTTTATTTTTTACAAATGAAATAGCATCTACTGGACAAATATTTAGGCAAGCGCTACAACCTGTACATTTATCTTTAGGACAGACATACTTTTTATCTAGATAATCTAGTCTTTCTAGCATTTTATTATATAAGTTTTTAGCTTCTTCTTTGACTGTTTTCATTTTGTCTTTTAAGGTATCTTTTATTTGGTCCTTGGCGTTTTCTATATATTTAAATTTTGTAATTAACTGATCTTCTTTTAATTCTTCCGTAGGTAATACATAGTCTTGGTAATTACCAAATAAGTCTTCGGCAATTCCCCGGGACTTTACGCTATAGCCAATTACTAATGTTGGTACTAATGTTGAATAAGCTGCGATTGAGGCGTGAGTTCTTGCCGCTATTAAAAGGTCGCACTTTGAAATAATATATTTTATTTCTTGGCAGTTGTATTCTCCTTCGTCTAAAAAGATTCTATCTTCTTCTTGATAATTTTCTTTTATCTTTTTTAAGACACTTAAATCACTTGATTCTTCTACCGTTACATGGGGTAATAAGGCAATAGAATAATTTGTTTCATCTAATATATATTTTATAAAATTATTTATTGCTTCTTCATTTTCTTTAGTTTTTACTGTTAAAGGACTTAGATTTAATCCTATTACTTTTCTATTTTTATACCATTTTGCTAGAGTTACTTTTTGTGGTACAAGTGAAAATGCTGGATCTGGAACTAGCATTAATTTATCTTCATCAATGTATTTTTTGATAGCATTATAACTTATTTTTTCTCTAATCATTAATAAATCATATTTTTTTAAGTCATTAATTAGTTCTAGATCTTTTATGTCATCAAATAAGGAAGCACCCCATAATACTGTTTTTTTATTTAGTTGTTTTGCCTTTGTATTTATAGCATAAATCCATTCGTTTACACCATAACAATAATTATCTCCTCCAATATGAATGCATAAGTCTGCATCTTTCATTTCTTTGATTACATCTCGTTCATAAAACCATTCATAATTATTGTAGTCAAATGGGATTTTTTGAATATGTTCATATTCTTTCTTTTCTTCTTCTGTAAAGTCTTCTTCTTTTTGCTTATGATGATCTATAAAACATTTTATTCTCTCTTTGTACATATCTTTATCATGTTCATAATCGAATGTAGCAGCAACGATATCTACTTTAGGATCGATTTGAGCAATTGTGGAGTTAACAAGAGCTTCACATCCCCTATTTTGTAATGAACCAATTCCATATATTAATATTTTTTTCATTTCTTGACACCTCTTTAATGTAACTATTTTGTTTGCTTATCATCCTATTACAAGCTTGTCATAATTCATTTTCATTATAACAAATATTGATATTTAATACAATCATAGGATAAAAGAAATGGTTTATCTACTAGGGAAAATATATCTTTGTAAAAATTGTAATATTAGAATGATACATGTTTCAATAGAAGTTGATTACTAAAATTTGATAATAATTAGAAATAGTTAGATATATTATCTGAGTTTTTGCAATGAAAAACATCCTTTTTTTTGCTTATTCAATCAAGCAATATAAAAAAGCTATTATTCTCTAATAGCTTATCCTAGGGCATAAAATGCATATCCTCCTCTTAAATCGTAAGAGTTCTTACTACGTTGTGCCCAGACTGTACTTATGCTTATTTTTCCATTGTTTCCTGAATTATAGGGATCCATTGCTAGGGTATTTCCATTTTCATTTTTATACAATACAATAGCATGGGTTAGTCCAGGAGAGGTGAATTTTCCAGGTCCTACATTGGCAAAGACAATTTTACCATTACTTAAAGCATTGGCTATTTCTGTTGTGCTTGCTAGTCCTTTCCATTTTACTCCAAAGTGTGAAGCAGCTAACTGGACAGCGCGTCCACTTGCACCTAAGGTTGGTTTATTAAATTCTGTTGTTTTATGATATAAATAATATGCAACATCTACTGGTAAAATAGTTCTTTCTAAGATACTGCTGAAGGCCATGGCCATACTTGTTGGAGCACAACCGGAATTTTTCATATTTCCAGAACCGTAATATGTATTACTCCATCTGCTATCTCTTTGACTATAATATTTAGGTATGTATTGAATTTTAGTTAATTTCCCATAATTATCATAATAATATTCATTTCCATTTTGTTTATAAACGCCTGTTTTTAATTCTCCTGTTTTTGTATCAAAGTAGTAGGTTTTTCCCTCTATTTCTTTCGATCCTTTTATTACATAATTATTTTCAAAATAATATTTTTTATTATTTATGGTTTGAAAACCTGATTCTTGAAATAATGTTCCATCATTATTTAGATAGAATGTCTTTCCGTCTAAGGTTTGAAAACCACTTTTTAGAGCATAGTTGATATTACTGAAAAAGTAGGTTTTTCCATCAATTGGTTGGAAACCTTTTAGGGCAAAGCTATCTTCTCCAAAGTAATAAGTATTTCCTTCTACTGTTTTCCATCCTTGATAGATACTTCCATCATCATTTAAATAGAATGGTCTTCCATCTATATGTTGTAGTCCTTTTTTCAAAGCATAATTAATGTTACTAAAAAAGTAAGTTTTTCCATCAATTGGTTGAAAGCCTTTTACGGCGAACCCATCTTCTCCAAAGTAATAAGTATTTCCTTTAACTGTTTGCCAACCATATTGAACTTCACCATTATCTTTTGTATAAATTAATTTATTATCTACTTCTTGTAATCCTACTAAAAGTTTATAATTTTCTTCATTGAAATAATATTTTTTTCCATCTATCGTTTGAATACCACTTTTTGCGAAATGGTCTTCTCCAAAATAGTAAGTATCTTTATCAATTGTTTGCAAACCATCACAAACAATTCCCTCTTCTGTTAAATAGAATGTTTTGCTACGATCATTATATAACTTTTGCCATCCTGTTTTTAAAGCATTATTTACATTACTGAAAAAATAGGTCTTTCCTTCAATATTTTTGAATCCTCTTACTGCATAATAATCATCACCAAAATAATAAGTGGCGCCATCAATCTTTTTCCAACCATGATAGACTGTTCCATCATTGTTTAAATAAAACATTTGGGTAATATCATTATTTAGTTTTTGGACTCCTGTTTTTAAGGTATTATTTATCATACTGAAAAAGTAAGTGTTTCCACCTATGTCTTTAAACCCTCTTACAGCATAATGATTATCACCAAAATAGTAAGTGTTGCCATCGATTTTTTTCCAACCATGATAGACTGTTCCATCATTGTTTAGATAAAACATTTGAGTAATATCATTATTTAGTTTTTGGACTCCTTTTTTTAGGGCATTATTTATATTGCTGAAAAAGTACATTTGTCCATCAATTTCTTTAAATCCTCTTATAGCATAATGGTTATCACCAAAATAGTAAGTGTTGCCTTCTATCTTTTTCCAACCATGATAGACTGTTCCATCATTGTTTAGATAAAACATTTGTGATGTATCATTATTTAGTTTTTGAACTCCTGTTTTTAGGACACTATTTACATTACTGAAAAAGTAAGTTTTTCCGTCGATTTCTTTAAACCCTTTTACTTTCTCACCGTTTTCATAATAGTAAGTCTTGCCATTTTCTTGTACCCAGCCATTTTGTGTATCTGCATTTACTACTATGAAGGGCATTACAAAAAGTATTACTCCTGTTAATACCCACATCAATTTTCTTTTCATTATATCAACTACCTCTCTACTATACTATTAAAAATAACTACTACTTTCCTATAGATATATTATCATATTTTTTGTCCAAAAAAAAGTCACACAAAAAAAAGTACATACAAAAATGTATATACTTAAAGTTCTTCTACAAAACTTTTTTCTAATCTCTTAAATATTAAGTAACTAGCTATTAATAAAATAATACTAATACTTCCCCAGATACCTACTGATATCCAATTTGGCATTTGATGATAATAAAGGATAGAGCGATAGGCTTCTACTAATTGGGCCATTGGATTTAAGTTTAAGACCCATTGGAATTTTTGTGGTAACATATTTGCTTGATAAACAATTGGTGTTGCATAAAATCCTAACATTAGTATTACACTAACAAAGTGATCAATATCTCTTACAAATACAGTTAATGCTGATAAGACAAAAGTAAATGCTAGTGTAATAATATATTGAATTAATACTAATAATGGAAATATCAATAAGTGAATTGAGAAACCTACTCCACTAAATATTATAAACGCGAACATAATAATACAAGTAATTAAAAAGTTTACTAATTGACTTGTTGTAATGGAAATTGGTATTATTTCTCTTGGAAAATATACTTTCTTTAGAATGTTCCCGTTAGCCACTACACTTCCTGTACCCATTTGAATTGCTGTTGTGAAAAAATTCCAAGGAATTAAAGCTACTATCATAAAAATTGTATAGTTTTCTACTTTTACTCTTAAGATATATGGAAATACAAAAGAATAAACAGCTAGCATTAATAAGGGATTTAAAAAAGTCCAGAGAATTCCTAACCATGATCCTTTATATTTTCCTCTTATTTCTTTTTTTATATTTGTCTTTAATAATTCTCGATAATTATATAATTCTTTAAATACTTTCATTCGTATCACCCACAAACCTTCAAGTACTCTTTTAATACTTCTTCAACTTTTCCGTCCATTCGAACTTCGCCTTTGTAAAGCCATACTGCCCGATCACAAAATTGTTTTACTTGTTGCATACTATGTGTAACAATTACAATTGTTTTTCCTGCTTTTTTTAGTTCTTTTAATTTATTAAAACATTTTTCTTGGAAATGTTGATCTCCTACTGCTAGAATTTCATCAATTAACAGAATATCTGCTTGTACATTAATCGCAACAGAAAATGCAAGACGCATATACATTCCAGATGAATATGTTCTAACTGGATTATCAATAAAATCTTCTAACTCGGAAAATTTTATGATTTCATCTATTTTTTCATCTATTTCTTTTTTTGTTAACCCAAAGATTGATGCATTAAAATAAATATTTTCTCTACCTGTGAAATCATCATGAAATCCAGCTCCTAATTCTAACAATGAAGTTAGTTTCCCTCGAGTTGTGATTCTTCCTTTATTAGGATAAATTATTTTTGTCATTAATTTTAGTAGTGTTGATTTACCACTACCATTTGTTCCGATTAAAGCAACACTTTCCCCTTTTTTTACCGTTATATTTATGTCTTTTAATACATGTAAAATTGAATCTTTACTTTTATTTTTTTTAGAAAAAAACAATATTTTTTCTTTTAACGTATTTGCTTTATCATAATAAAGTTTAAAATCCTTGGATACATGTGTTACTTTTATTGCTGTATCTTTTTCCACACTCATACCTCTTTCTTTGGTAAAATTGTTTCTTGCTAATACATTATATCATAGAATACTTATTTCTACAAATTGATACTTTTATTTGTTTTGGTTAACATTTGAGACGTTTATTAGCAAACTTTTCCATGGCTTTCTTCATTTTTTTGATGCATTATTTTGTGAAAGTTATCACAAACAAAGTAATATATAAGAAAATGAGTCTACTTAAGAGATTACTAACTAGTTTCTTATTTTTTTTATTTTATGTTCACAAAAACTATATATCTTGTGGAATATTATTGCTATTATGTATGATAGTATTACTGTTGATAGGAATATTATAAAATAATATAGTCCTCTTTCTATGAATCTATTAGGAATCCATATTTTTTGTAATTGTTTTGTTATTAATTCCATTATTAAGACATGAATCATGTATATATAAAATATTAATGGTGCAGACTTTTGTTCTATTTTATCTATTATTTTAGGAATATTCCAATTGTTATATTGATATTTCAATAATAAAAATAATGCCATAGATGGAATCAGTGGGAAACATGAAGTACTTCCTAAAATAACATCATTTCTCATATTATCAATCAATAATAAATCTGCGATAGGAATTAGTAAAATACAGAGTATACCTATTATATATATTTTTTTTCTAGTGTTTTGTTTTATATCATAATTATATAGATAGTATCCTAATAAGACATAATTAGAATAGATAGTTATATCTTTTAATGTAATACCTGTAAATAAAGTTATATCTATTTTTGAGGTATATAGATTGATTGTTTTTAATACATTTCCTAAAATAAAAATTACGATAATTAAATTTCTTAATTCATTTCTTTTTAAATTTTGAACTAATACTTTTATGAATGGAATAAATATATATATTAGAATTATTATATACATAAACCAAAAATGATATTTTACTCCACCTGATGAGGTAAATTGTTTTATAAATTCTATCACAGTTAGTGGTTTATCCTGGGTTATTCCTTCATAAATAAAATAAATAATAGATATTATAAAGAATGGAATAAGTAATTTAGGAAGACGTTGTTTTAAAAATTGTGAATATTTTTTTGTTTCTTTTTTGGATAACATAAAAGCTCCCGTTATCATAAAAAATATAGGAACTCCCATTCTGGTAAATGAATCTAATAACGTTATTAATCCATAGTATAATCTATTAGTGTTTATATAAGTATCTCTAAAGTCTGCAAAAACATGTATTGCGACTACAGAGATTATTGCAATTACTCTTAGAGCATCGATGTATTTTATTCTCTTTTGTTTCATTTTATTTCATCCTAACTTAATTCTCTAAATATGATAATAGTATTCTTGTTATTTTTAAATATCCTAGTTCTGAAATATGAAGACCATCTTTTGTATATTTTAATATTAAATTACCTTCATTATCTACTAACTCACTATACATATCAATATAAGTTACATTTTGTTGTTTGCAAATTTTTTTAATTTGTTTATTTACTCTTTGAATTGTCTCATTTGTTCTTACTCCTACAGTATCTTTATTTATTTTATCATTATCTGAATTATTAATTGGATAAATTGATTGTACATAAAGTTTAGCTTTTTTTCGATTTTTCTTAATATCTTTTATTATCTTTTCGATATTTTCTAACATTTTATCTTCTGGTACATCATTATTTAAATCATTCGTTCCGATTAAAATAACAACCTTGGTAGGATTATATTGATAAACTAGTTCATCCATTTCCTCTAAAATATCTTGCGTTTTATATCCAGCCTTTCCACTATTTACAATTGGCATATCTTCATATAATTCTTCGATTGGATACCAGTCAGTAATAGAATCTCCTAAAAAGACAAAGTTTTCATTTTTACTAATATCTGTTTTCCACTGGCATTGTTGTGGTTCATAATTTGCTTTTGTTTGTGGAATAGTTAAAAATATAGATATGACAATTATATTTAATATTCCTATTATTATTAATAATTTTTCTATGGTGTTTTTCATAATATTTTCCTTTCTAGTCTGTTTTTGCTTCGATACTTTTTACATTAAAATAAAGTGCTAAATCATTATTTGGCCATTCATCTTTATCCTCTATAATATCTGCTAGTCCATATGTTGGATTCTTTGAGTTCTCTGTATAAAATGGTCCTAGTTTTATTTTTGTATTTCCTTTTTTCTTTTGCTTTTTAATATAGTTTTCTCGGTATTCCCAGGCATTTCTTAAATTGTTAATGTCTAGAGTTGTTGTTAGATACTCGCCTATATAGATGAAAGATAATATAATAATGGTATCTATTATGATTACTTTATATACTTTGTGGAATTTATCTATCTCATATAATAAAGTTAAGTTTGCTATTAAGAGAAAGATAATGACTCCGAACCAAGATCTTTCTGGAAATTGAGGAGATAAAACCATTGCATAAATACTTAAGAAAGCTGCTAATAGGAAAAGCCATACTTGATAGTGAATTTTCTTTTTATAAAAGATATAGATACTAAAAGCTATTACTGTTACTATTATTAATGGTAATAAATAATCAGTCATAGTAATCGTATAATTGATTGCTCTTTTTATGATTTTTATTAAAATAAAAGATTTATCATCTGCTACATCGGCACGGACATAATTACCAGGTGCTAGTATTAATATTAAGAATCCTACAATACTTCCTAGAAGACCACTCCATTTATATTTGGGGATTTTTTTCTTTTTATCTTTGTATTTATCTATTAATAGTATTCCTAATGTTAATACAATTAATCCAAATGAGGTGTTTTCATTGGTCCAACCAGCTATTATTCCAAATATAAATATTCCTATTATTTTGAGGATAGAATCTTTGTTGTTATGATTTCTATAAATCCATAGAAACCATAAAATTAAGACCGTTGTCCACAAGTAATTACAAGAGCCAATTAACCATAGACATGTTTGACCAAAGACTGGTAGACAAAACCATAAAGCAAAGTGTATCAATAATAAAAATAAAGGTTTATCTTCTCTATTCAATCTAGTATGTAAATAAATTAAATAAACTAAAGCAACATAAATCATGGCATTGATGATGCTAAATACTATTTTAGGAAACAATAAAAATAGCTGGGCTATGGTATGAGCAACTGTTCTTCCTCCCCAGTTAAAATAATGCCACCATTGATAATTTATTACATCCATTAAACTATTGATTTTAGTATCATCTAAGCTTAATGAATATGAGTAATCATCTGCTAGTAAAGGAGTTAATAGATTTAAAACTAACATCATGATAAATATACTTATTAAAATAATTATAGTTTGTTTTTGTTTTGATAATTTTATATTTTTTAAATACTTCATGCTATTTCTCCTTAATTCTTGTCTATTTTTCGTCTGTATAAGCTACAATATATTTTAGTCAAAAATTTATTTTTTTCAATAGTTCTTCGTAAAATTCCTCTATTTTCATAATATTTATTGTTTTTATAGTCTGGAATATTGGTTTTTATATATTGAAATGCCTTATCAATAAAGTTCATTCCAACTTCTTTTTCTTGTTGTAGCCTTTGTTGAATTGTGTAGTTTGTTAATATTTTAATGGTTAATTTATCCACAGTTTCTGTGAATTCTTTTCTGTTTTTAAAATAATTCCTAATTTTATCCACAATATCAATAATATCAAAAATTCTTTCATCTCTTATTGTTGTTTCACTATTTTTGTGAATTATGTAATAATTTAATTCTTTATTAATATATCCTATTTTTTTGGCTTTATCCATTGCTTCTACAACAAAGGGAGCATCTTCATATTTTAAATCTTCTACAAATTTAATTTTATTTTGTTTTAGTAAATCTTTTTTATATAGTTTATTCCAAGGAGCTAGATTAACCTTTAATAATAGATTGGGTGTTTCTCTTAAGGTAGTATTTTTGAATTCTGGTATTTTAACTACGTCTTTATGGCCATTTTCTACCCGATAAAAATTACATATTACTAGGTCTAACTTTTCCTTTTCTGCTTTTTGATATAATTCTTTGCAAGCATTACTCTCTAGATAATCATCACTATCTAAAAACATAATGTATTTACCCGTTGCTTTAGAAATACCAAAGTTTCTAGTTTTACCTATTCCTTGATTTTTGTTTTTATAATATTTAATTCTTTCATCTTTATATTTTTTGATAATTTTTTCTGAAGAATCTGTTGAACCATCATTTATTAAAATAAATTCTAATTCTTTTTTTGTTTGATTTAATAATGATTCTATACAATCATTTAAATATTTTTCTGCATTATAAATTGGTACAATAATACTAATATCTACTTTTTTCAATTTATCATACTTCCTTTTTTATTTTTTTCCTATAGGGTAATACTTTTTTAGGATTTATTTTATTATTTATTATGTTAAAGAAATGATGTATTCCAATTGTTGCGGGTGGTATTAATATCATAACATATGGCATTGTATATCTTGCTTTCATCTCCCATAATAGGTGAAAGAAAAATCCTCCTAAGAAAATAATATATAATAATAAAGTTTGTTCTTTTATCTCTTTTCTATTATAGATTAATTCAAATAAGGAAAAACCATAAATGATAATTACTAATGCTTTTGTATAAACAATTAATACTTGATATTTTGTGGAGTTAAAAATATTCTGTAGATGGGTTTGTTTGTTTTCTTTTTTTATTCCATACCATATACTTTGATATGTAGGATCTGCCCATCCAGATGTTATTTTTCTTTTATAAAAATCTAAAAAGTAAGCTGGATTATTTATAAATTTATTTATCCTTTTTTGAATTAGTTTAGGATACTTTTTTCTTGATTTTTTAGCATCTTTCCAAGCAAGTAAAATTCCATTGCCATACCATCCTGCTTCTCGATTGCTTTCTGATGCACCCATGTATATGTATGCAGTGGTTGGTAGAGATTCTTCTTTATCTAGTTTCCATCTGTTTATTGCATATTGTTTGATGGTATAATATGGTACAAAGCTGATGATAATATATAAAATTGTTAGGCCTATTTTTAATAATAGGTGTTCTTTTTTCCATAGTTTTATTACAAAGTATATTATATAAGCTATCAGAACAATTAGATAATTCGTTTTTATTAGAATGGCAAATAGTAGTAATATCGCTGATACAATAAAAGAAGATATCTTGTTATTTTCATTATACTTGAATAAATATGTTAACGACCATATTGCGAAAGCTAATCCTAGGTAATCACCATATACAAAATTGCAGATTATGATTAATGGAAAAAATGTTATGGTTAGAAAGAAACTAATAAAATTATCCGATTTATCTTTTCCTAATAATATATTCGTTACTTTAAATATACCTAATATTATAAAAATATTTGCCACTATATTTAATATTTGGAATACTAAGAAGTCTGTTGTTGAAAATATTTTCATTATTATAACAAAGAAAAATACCATGGATATCTGTTGAGGACATTTTTCTAAATAGTTATTCTGGGTCGCAAAATCAAAACCATTTATAATTATATTTTTGGCTAAATTATAAACCATTTTAGCATCATCTACTGGTGTTATAGCTGAATAATTTATCCACTTGTAACAGATTATTGCATAAATTATTAAGAAAATTACTGTAGTTTTTTTGTTTTTTACATTTATAATTTTATATTTCTTATTAAGGAATAATACTGACAATAATATTATTATCGTTATAATTGTTGCAATATGATTTGTGAAAGATATTTTTGATATTTCTACTTTTTCCATAGTATTAATAACTTGTGATATATTTGTTATATTTATATATAATAATAGAATTAAAGTTATAATTGCAATCACTTTAATTATGGAGGTTAGTTTTTTTTTCATATATTTTTACCTCCTTTCATCTTTTTAGTTATGCTATTTTTCTTTCTTTTTTTCTTTTTCTGTTTCTTTTGTAATATAGATTGGTCTTTTCTTTACTTCTAAATATAGTTTTGACAAATACATTCCTATGATTCCTAAGAAGAATAGTTGTACTCCACTTACAAACATAATCATACAGGCAAGGGATGGCCAGCCACTTACTGGGTCTCCAATTATTAAGGTTTTTATAATAATTACTATAACTAAGATAAAGGCAATTAGGCAGAAAATTAAGCCAATGATTGCTGATATTACTAATGGCGTGGTAGAAAATGCCAAGATACCTTCTAGGGCATATCTAAAGAGTTTCCAAAAGTTAAATTTAGATGTTCCTGCTACTCTATCTGGTGCTTCATACTCAATCCATTTTGTATTAAAACCTACAAAACTAAATATTCCTTTAGAATATCTATTGTATTCTTTCATATTAACAATGGCATCTACCATTTTTCTGTTCATTAAACGAAAATCTCTTGCTCCTGGTACTTGAGGAGTGGATGATATTTTAGCAATTAATTTGTACCACCAATTGGTGAATAATTTTCTTACTGGACTATATCCTTTATGATTTGGACTACATAAAGCTACACAATCATACCCTTCTTCTTTAATATCTTCATACATGGTTTTTACCATTTCTGGAGGATCTTGCATATCAGCATCCATTATTGCTACATAATCTCCCGTTGCATTTTCTAATCCTGCATACATTCCTCCTTCTTTCCCAAAGTTTCTTGAAAAAGAAATGTATCTTACTCTTTTATCTTTTTTGGATAACTCTCTTAAAATATTTAATGTATTATCTTTACTACCATCATTAATAAATAAAAATTCAAATTCTACCTTCTTCATTTCTGTTGCTATTTTTGTGATTTCTTCATAAAAAATGGGTAGGGTTTCTTCTTCGTTGTAGCATGGAACTACAATAGATATTTTTTCTAATGTTTTCTTATTTTCCTTTTTCATATATTTACCTCTACTTCTTTATTATTTGATAGTATAATTTAGGACTTATTGATACTAATAATTTTTTTATTTTTCTAGATGTCGTATCCGTTAGTAAATCCTTTTCTACATTTTCTTTTTTTAATATCTGTCTATATTTATTATAGTCATCTTTTTCTAATTCACAAATTTTTTTTAACATACTATTGGCAATATAACTTTTAAATATTGTAGTATCGCCTTTTATTTTGTTTGCTTCTTTTTTTAGATTACGATAATGATAATAAAAATCTTTTACTTTCCTTTTCGTCCAACTATAATCTGGTGTATTCATAATACTTCCAGATCTACGATAATAGTTATAACCAATATATGAGATTGAATTTATGGTTTTTGCCTTCATAATAATTAGAGGAGTAAGTCCAAAGTCTTCATGTATTTTTCCTTTTTTAAATTGAAACTTTTCCTTTTCATAATATTCTCTTCTGATTGCATAACACCAAATACTTTCTATAAAATGGAAATTTACTATTTTAGAAAAAGCATCTATTCCATTTAGTCCAATAAATCTTTTTTCTTTATAATCTATTTTTTCCTTATTATCTGTTACCGTTCTTACTTGGAATCTTACTACATCTGGTTTGTTTTTTAAAGACTTATTAATATTTGCTAATAAATCCTTATTCCAATAATCATCACTATCTAAAAACAATAAATATTCTCCTTTAGCATGCTTTTGTCCGATATTTCTGGCCTGACTTACACCAACATGATCTTCATTTATTATTTTTACATCATATTCTTTTGCCAATGTAATACTATTATCTGTACAACCATCATCTACTATGATCACTTCAAAGTCTTTATAAGTTTGCTTGAAGACACTATCTAGTGTTCTTTTTATATAATTTTCAACATTATATACTGGTATTATGATACTAAATTTAGGCATTATATCACCCCGTCAAATAATTTTTCAAATGTTTTCATTCTTTCTTTTTGAATATTTTCTATATCTATTTTTTTCACTTGTTTTGGTGAAGATAATATTTCTTTTACTTGTTTTAACATTTTCTTTTGATTTTTTGAAATTATTTTAGCATAATCTTTTCCTATCTTTATTTTATCATCACTAACATCTATTGTTGTAATTAATGGTGTTTGTAAGGTAATTGTCTCTAAGTAAATTACTGGAAAGCCTTCATAATCTGAAGTCATTAGGATATAATCTGCTTTTTTCATATAAGGATAAGGGTTTTTTTTCTTACCTAGAAAAGTTACTTTATTTTCTAATTTATTTTTCTTTACTAAATCTTCATACATTTTTCGATCTGGTCCATCTCCTACTATCCATAACATCATATCATTTATTTCCTTGGTAAGAACAATAGCTCTGCCTACTTTTTTTGCTTCATCATCTAGCCTTCCAACAAACACAAATAATTTTTTCCCTCTTGGTTTATGTTCTTTTATTTTTTCTTTACTTTTTTCTATAATATCCTTGGTATCAATAAAATTATTTAAAACCATTACTTTATTTTCTAATTGAGGATATAATCTTAAAAATTCTTTCTTGTATTCATTTGATACAAAGATAATATGTTTAAATTTTTCAATATTTCTATTTTCAAAAAACTGTTTTTCTTTTTTATCATCCTTATATACATCTTTATAATTATTATGAACATAAAAAGCTGTATTCGTTGATGCCATACGTGTTAGTTTGTTACCACTAAGACTATACGTGGCGTAGCAACAACTGAAATCATAAGTATGATATTTCGTGATGTAAAACCAAGTTTGCTTTAGTAAATTTAATACCTTTCTTAGAATTATATTTTTATTATTACATACTTTAAATTCTTTAATGGTAATTTGTTTTTTTACTTTATCTAGAAATATACCTTCTTTTTTCTCTAAGATAATTTCTACATCATATTTATTAAGATTGATTCTATTTACTAAATTAATAAGTGCGGTTTCTATACCTCCTAAATTTAAATTATATGCTGTAAATAATAGTTTTTTCTTTTGCTCTTTTACTAACATTAATAAAATAATAGCTACTAATATACTTACTGCTGGAGAGGTTATAATATGCCCGGTAAAGAAAGATAAGAATATACTTAATATAATACTGATATATATTAAATACTGAGTAAAATCTAATTTTCTTCTTTTTCTCATAATTAAATAGAAAAAATATCCATATATTCCGAAGTAGATAATAAATCCTATTAATCCATGTGAATAATAAATATCAAAATAATCCATTTCTACTGCTTTCGCTGGCTTTTTACCATTTAAATATCCTATACCAAATAGTTTTTGATAATTATTTGCCTGGGTATAATCTTCTTTTCTATTTCTTAAAAATGTCAATCTTTGGCTGAAAATAAAATGGTCTACTAATTCTTCTTTTTTAAATACTTCTGTTACACTATCTAATTTTAAATAGTTTAGATGTGTTTTTATATTTTTATAAAAGTTTGTCTTAGGTAAGATTAAGATAATTGCTGTTACTAAAATAGTTAAAGCAAGAAAACTAATTACTATTTTTTTAAATTCTTTTACTTTTATTTCTTTATATACAAACCATATATAAGTAAAGAATACTATAATTCCTAAGGATAGTAATGGAGTTTTAGTACCAATTGTTAAGATTACGAAAATATATATTAGTGATATTATAATAATAGGAATTATCTTTTTAGTATTTATAAATATTAAAATCATTATTGGTGTCAGTATTGATATAATTCCACTTATTTCATTGGCAGAATTAAAAAATCCTAAAGTCCCTGCTTTTGTTATTTCATAGCTTTCAAACCCTAAATTTAGACAATTTGGTATTAAGATACATACTAAATATGTTATTAAGACAACCATTAATGTCATTTTACTAATTTTTATTTCGTCTTTTAGACTATATAATGATACTAATAGAACTGGAAAATAAAATACTCGACATAATCCCTGTACTTGAGAGAATATTTCTGTTTTATTTTCATAAAGTAGCATACCTATTATATAGAGTATTCCATATACAATAATCATGCTATAGTATAGATAGTTTTGTTTCTTTTTATATACAAATAAAACACTATATAAGATAAATAACAAAAATACTATTCTTATCACAATACCAAATGTAAGATTTACTTTCCATAGATGTAGGTCTATTCCTGTTATTAAATCTAATATGGGTTGTAATAAAATAAAAATAATTAATAATATATTAAAGTTCTTTTTTATCCACTGATTCATACTTTCACCTTTTCTTTCTTTATTTTATCATACTCTTTTTTTTTTGTATACTTTACTGTCCATTTTTTGTAATTAATTTCGTACTAATTTATTGCTATATATGATTTTAGTTTGTGAAATGTATGTCAGTGTTGGGAACTGATTAAATTATGATATGTAAATCCTGTGTAAACTAAAATATATAATTAACTATTAATTTGATTAACTATTAGAAGTTGAATTTTTGGATAAGAAGAAAAAGTTTTTTTACTATGCAATGTATAATAGATGACTTGCTTAGCATATTTTTATTATCAATTACTTTATTTAGGTTGATAAAATTATTAATTTTAGATATAATAATAAAAGCTATATGATAAGATTTCATACGGGAGGTAGTTATGGCTAAAAGAGAATCAGAGAATGAAATTACAGATAAAAAACCAAAAATTAGGATTGTATTACTTATATTTTTTATTATAGCTATTTTAACAAGTGGTTTTGCAATATATGAAATATTCTTACTTAGTTCTATTGAAACGTTATTACGATATATTATTATAGGTATCTTAATATTAATTGATGTTATTTTATTTTTTAAAGTTCGGGGAGCATCTAAAAAACGCAAAAAGAAAAGATCTAAGAGAATTGGTTTGATTAGTTTTATGCTTTTATATTCTCTTATCTGTTTTGCAGTAGGACTTGTGATTGCATATATTTATGGTCAACTAGATAGTATTAATAAGGAATTTGTTACTTATACATCTGATTTAGTTGTTATGAATTCTAATTCTGCTAATAAAGTAAATGATGTGAAAGACTATACGATTGGTATTTTAAGTGATAAAAAGTCTCCTGAAGGATATATTATTCCACAAGAGATGATTAAAGAAAATAATTTAGATGATGATAATAAAATTAAAAAGTATGATGATTACTCTACTATGTTAGTAGATTTATACGCTGGAGAACTGGATGCTATGTTTACTACAGATAATTATGTGTCTATGTTTTCTGGTATTACAGGATATGAAGATATTGCATCTGATACTAAGATTATTCTTTCTAAAGATAAAAAAATGAGAAAAGCTGATACTTCTGAATCAGAAACTGCTTCTAGTGGTAAGTCTATTACTGAACCATTTACTATTTTACTTATGGGTATTGATTCTACGGATGAGGTTTTAAGTGAAAATGCAATAGCAAATGGTGATACGTTAATATTAATTACTTTTAATCCTAAAACATTAAATGCTACTATGATTTCTATTCCACGTGATAGTTATGTACCGATTGCTTGTTGGAGTGATAAAGCTGAAAATAAAATTACGCATGCTGCTGGATACGGAACAGATTGTATGATGAATACAATTGAAAATTATTTTGGTATTAATATTGATTACTACGCAAAAATAAACTTTAAAGGATTAGTTAAGTTGGTAGATGCTGTTGGTGGTGTTGATATTAATGTGGAGCAAGAATTATGTACTGATGATTCTTCTCGTGGTGAACAAATTTGTATTTATCCTGGTCAGCAGACATTACATGGTGAACAAGCTTTAGTTTATGCTAGAAATAGAAAACAATTAGTTAATGGTGATTTTGGTCGTGGACAACACCAACAAGAAATTGTTATGGCTTTAATTAATAAAATGAAAACAATCACTAAAGTATCTAAGTTTATGGATATATTAGATACTATTTCTAATAGTTTAGATACTAATTTAACTACTCAGCAAATCTTATCGTTCTATAATGTTGGTAAAGATATTGTTAAACGTAGTTTAGCTACTGACGATTCTAACTTAGTAAATATTCAACAGTTATATTTACAAGGTGAAGGTCAAATGATTTATGATGAAAGAATGAGAATGGTTTTATATAATTATGTTCCTAATGAAGAAAGTAAAAAAGATGTTGTTCAAGCAATGAAAGAAAATTTAGAGTTAAAAAAACATAAAGTAGTTAAGAAATTTAGTTTTTCTATTAACGAACCATATGAAAAAGAAGTTATTGGATATGGTCCTTATGATTCTAGTTATGGATATGATTTACTTCCAGATTTTACAGGAGATAGTGAATCTCAAGCTAGGTATACTGCAAATCGGTTAGGTATTTCTGTTGTTTTCCGTGGTAGTGGTGGATATGTTGTTTCACAAAATTATCCTTCGGGAAAAAGATTAGATAAACTTAGTGGTAGTGTTATTTTAACCCTATCTGGTTCTCGAGAGGAAGAAGAGGATAATTCCTACAGTAATAATATTACTACACAGCCGGAGGAAGATGATGAAAATGTAAGTCAACCTGATACTGGTACTGGTGATGCTGGAAATGGTACTAGTGGAGGTTCTTCAGGTGGTCAAGGAGGTTCTCCTGGTGGTAGCCAAGGAAGTAATGAAAGTGTTTCTCCTGGTGATGGTACTGGTGAAGTCACTCCTCCTGATACATCAAATAATGAATAATTTAGGCAAGCAATTAGCTTGCTTTTTTTTACAAAAAAAAGAAGATTTCTCTTCTTATAGCTTTATAAATTTATCCTTACCTACTCCACACATTGGGCATGTCCAATTATCTGGTAGGTCTTCAAATTTAATTTTTTCTTTACTATCATCATAAATATATCCACAAATACTGCATTTATATCTATTAGCTTTACTTTCAGTATTTTCTTCTTGATATGTTGGTGCTTTTTTAGGTGCTTTTCCTTTTAATTTTTCATGATAGTACTTATAAGTCATTGGTATTTCATCAGATATTTTTTTTGCTTTTTTAATACGAATTAAAAATATATCATGTGTTTCTACATCTATTATATTAATTACTTCACCAATCATATATCCACAAATATCTTCTAAAATGACTGGTAAGTTATCGATATTTTGATAATTTCTATTTTCAAATTTATCTATATTTTTAGATGAAAAATATCCAAATTTTGATATTACATCAGGATCTGTTTTTTCTGACAAAATAGATATTGCACATCTTTTTGTTTGTTTTAAGATTTCATTTGTATAATTTTCTTTGTTTAAACTTATTGCTATTACTGGATTTTTTGAAGTTATTTGCATTACTGTATTAATAAAACAGCCTATATTTTTATCATCTTTTTTGGTAGTTATTACAAACATTCCATATGAAATATCATTTAATACTTTTAAATCCATTATTTTACCTCTGTTTTCCATAGCCCATGTTTATTACAGTATGCATAAATTAAAGCTCCTTTTTCATATGGTACAATCATTTCTGGAGTATCTCCAGGTTGTAATAAAACTTCTTTATTCTCTTTTTCTGTTTTGACTAAAATCCATTCAATATAATGGTCTTCATCCATTACATGATTTACTTTGATATGCATATTATCTCCTACTTTTTCATAAGTTGGTACATGCTTTTCAAATGCAGCATCTACACTGTTTGCTTTTACCTCTTCCATTACTTCTCCACAGCAAATATATTTTCCTGATCCTTCTTCTAATACTTTTACTAAAGCATTACATTTTTTACATTTTTTTAGTATTAATTCTTTCATTATTATTCCTCCTCTAATACATTTTTCCATTCTTGTTCTTTAAAACCTGTTAACATAGCCTTTTCTGTTATCAATATTGGTCTTTTTATTAACATACCATCTGATGATAGTAAGGTTAGTTGTTCTTCTGTTGACATTTCTTTCCTTTTTTCTTTTAAATTTAGTTCTCTATATTTCATACCACTGGTATTATATAATTTATCTAATTTAATATCATATTTTTTTATCCAGGTTTCTAGCTCTTTTTTTGAAGGCGTTTCAGTTATAATGTTTCTATCTTCAAAGTTTATTTTTCTTTCTTCTAAATACTTCTTTGCCCTTTTACAAGTAGAACATTTTGGATATTCAATAAATAACATTTTGACCTCCCTATTTTTTATTGATGATTTTCAATCTATGATTCTATATCACTAGACATTATTATCACCATTTTTATTATAAATGAAAAAGAAAATAGAAGCAATACTTCTATTTTAATTCAGCTAATGATAATTTGATGTCATCATGAATAAATGTTAAAGTTGCTTCATTTTGATAATCATCAAAATCATCACTTGTATAATTCCATGATACTTGTACTTCATATGCTTCTGGATCGGATGTATCACCATAGGCAAATTCTGTTTGTTCAATGCTTTTAATCTTTATTTTATCTACTACTGGAAGCTTTTGCTTTCTTTGATTATAAACATCGCTTTCTACATATTTATAATATGTATTCTCAGCATTTTCTAAAAAATTTTTCAATGAAGTGGTATAGATAAAATCTGTTCCTCCTACATCTGTTTTTGCAGTTTTATCATCTAAACTATAGAAATCATAAATAAACATTTCTGTAATTTTTTCGACATAATCTTCTTCATTTACAGGGTCTTTTTTTAATATTTGATCTAGTTCTTCAAACATTTCTTGATATCTTTTTGTTTTATTATCACGTAGTGTATAGCCATACTTTTTAATTGTTTTAAGAACTTTGGCTTCTTTTACTTCTGGTTTTTTTAAAAATACATTATATCCTACAAATCCAATAGCACTAAATGCTGCTAGTACTAGAATAGTAATTATAATTCTTTTTGGTTTCTTTTTTAATTTCATAGTTAGTTTCCTTTCTCTTGGTTTTCTATTACTCTATTTTCATCTGTTTGGTCTTCTTTTAATAAGTCAAATACAATTATATCATTTGATACGTCTAGTAAATTACTTGCATATTCATTATTTTTCTTTATTTCTTCTTCACTTACTGCTTCGTTTGTTAATGATAAATATTCTTCTTTTTGACTATTATAATATACTTTATTGGTTAACCAGTTTCCATTCGGAAATACTACGATATTTTGATCTTTTATATCAAATATGTCGTGTCCTAATGCATATTCATTATAATACCCAAACATGTTTCCAAGGGTAGGTTCTACATCGTACATACTCATTACATTAGTATATTCTTTATTTAAATCTGTACCTTTCATATCTTTTGTCCATATAATTAGTGGTACTTTTCTACCCAGTTCATATTGATAGGAATCATATTCTTTATAATTTGGATCAGTTTTATCTAATATAGAATCAGTTTCTTTATCATAATTATATAAACGATTATAATCACTTCTTGGAAGTCTAGCATCGTGATCTCCATAGATAATTACTACTGTATTATCTAGTAGACCTTCTTCTTCTAGTCTATCCATTAATTCTCCAATGGCGCCATCTGCATAATGTGCAGATTTAAAATAGTTTCCTAATTTAGTACCTTCCATATATGGATAAGTTACTTCTTCTGTTTGACCATTTTCATTTGTTACTGTTTCTTTAATATCTACTGGAAATTCTCCGTACTTGTCTACCTCTGCAAATGGAGTGTGATTTGATAACATCATTAATAGTCCATACCATTTGTCATTCTTTTCTGATATTTTCTTAATTTTTTCTACTGATTGATCAAAGAAGGCGTAATCATTGATTCCTAATCCAACTGTATTTTCTTCTGTTACATTATAATCTTCTTTACTATAAAATCTGTCATATCCTAAACTTTTATGCATATTTCGTCTGTTCCAAAAATCTGCATTATTTCCATGCATACTGAAGGTATAATAACCTTTTTCTTTTAGTAATTTTGGAGTTGCATTATAAGTTCTATTTGAGTATGATACAAAGGCCGTTCCACTCTTTGTTGGCATTAATGATGTATTAAACATTAATTCTGCATCACTACTTGTACCGACGCTTACAGGTGAATAAAAATTAGAAAAGAACATTCCTTCTGATGCTAATTTATTTAAATTTGGTGTTACTTCCTGATCGTTAAAGGATAAATCCATTAAATTTGTCTGGAGACTTTCTCCATGAATAACAATCACGTTTTTACCTTCAAAAATATTTGTATATTTATTATCTTTATGCTCTTTTTTGTCTTTAAAATAATCATTAAAGGTCTTTTTAGCCTGGTCATAGCCGAATAATGAATTTATCTTTGGTTGAATAGATGCGATAGCATCATTGGCTTGATAAATATATATTCCATATTTCATAACGATATATTCACGGTTCCATTGTTTTACTAGTCTAGACATATCTGTTGGTGTTAATGTTAATAAGAATATTATAGCTACTATAGCTCCTACTCCTACTGTTTTGATTGTTTTTTTTCTTCTTTCTGATTTTACTTCTATTTTTTTATTATAATTTTTCTTCTTTAATCTAATATTTACAACAATTAAAATAATAGGAGCTAACACATATAATACGTCTTTTATTTGTATCACTTGTTCTACAACAGCATCTCCTACATCTCCGATATATTGTGTTAATGATAACATTGAAACAGATGCAAAAGAAGTATAATAGCTATAATAAATAGAATTTATTAAACAAATTGCAGTAAAAAAGATACTAAATCCTAAATAATAGGCAAATCTATTCTTGGGTTTTAATAAGTATCCTAGTCCCCCTACTACTATTACAATTGCTAAATCCGCTAATATTGGAGCAATTGCTAAGTAATTTTCTGTTGAATTAATACAAAAAAATCTTAACATTGTGGAATTTATTACACATGTGATTACAAATACTAAAAATAAAACATTATTTTTGGCATATTCTCTAATTAAATGTTCTTTTCTTATTCGTTTTATAGTATTTCGTAACGATTTTATGAATCTATTTAAACTGTTTTTTATATTCTTCATAGTTCAACCTCTCTTTTTTGATTCCTCGTTTCTCGAACTTTGCTTATTATATTATAGCATTATTAATGGTAATTTTCAATTATTTGAAGATGTGTTAATTTAAATTTGAAGTGCAACACTTCAACATTGAAAAAGACATATGAATAATCTATAATATCTTTTGCTCAAAAAGAAAGGAAAATTCATATGTCTGAAAATAATAATACAATAAAACAAAAAGAA
>DVGU01000010.1 GCA_018712565.1 Candidatus Faecimonas gallistercoris | reverse complement strand
TCAAAAAGAAATATTACCATAAGTATGACGTATTTTTACTGCCTATTGTCAAAAGTTTTCTCGGCATAAACACATCTCCGAAATTATATTAGGATTATTATAAAAAGTTGCACTTGACTTTTTAATTAATAATAATCAAATATAATTTTATTGAAAGAAGTATGATAACAACAAAATAGAAATTCCTAACACTAAAACTAGAATAGGATAAATCATTGCTCGCGCAAAAGCAGCATCCTTTTTCGAAAGATTAGCATAAATCCATTCATTTTCTTGTATATTTTGAGGAACTAAATCTTCGGCCGTATAATTACCATTTTTCTTTACTAAAGATTTACCACCACTTTTACCACCATCATCAGCAAATTGTTTTTCTAAAGTAGTTAAATCACGTTTTTTCCTCTCACCTACATAAGCACTAAGATAAACAGAAGCTCCTCTTTCTACAATTCCTCTATAATAAGGAATATCTTCTTCTGGTAAAAAGATAGAAAATTGATTAAAATTATGTTTTAAATATTCTATAGCATCAGGAGTAAAATACTGCAAGCAATTAGCATATACACCAATTTGTAAAACGGTCGATAAAAATATATTATCATGAACTAAATTTTTTTGTTGAGAAAGATCCAACGGCATCTCTGCTATACTATCAAACTTAACCTGATTAATAGTATCGTTTAATAACTCAATAGTATCCAAGGCAAAAGAAGTAATATAATATCCTTGATCATGAATATATTTCATAGCAAGATCCATATTAACAAACAAATTTTGTAATTCATCTTGTAAATGATATTCACTAAGCCATTCCTGTAAAGTAACACTTTCTATCCTCTTCTTAGGAAAAGGTATATTCTTTGCTTTAACACCATCATAATTAGAAGAAACATCAGAAGAAAATAACTTCTCTTCTACATTCGCTGTATTAACATCATTATAAAAAGGAACAGCACTATTCTGCTCTACCCCATTATCATAATTGTTATCAACATATGGTATCTGTCCCTTCATATTCTATTCACCTATCATTATTGTAAAGCAAAATAAACTTTTTTTCAATTCGATTGATAAATTTCTAAAACTTTTCGCATATATTTTCTAGCTTTACTAATTTTAGAATCAACTCTAGAAAGAGAAATATCTAACAATTTAGAAATCTCACGGTAACTAAAGCCATTAAATCTAAGTTCAAATACACATCTAGTTTCAAAATCCAAAGAATAAGAAGCATGAAAAAACTCATTTTGCAACTCTAATGAATGAATACGAAAAAAATTACTTTGATCAGATGTATCTTCAATTAGTGTACAAGAATACAATTCATCAGGCAATGATGCATTTAATATATGATGTTTTTGTGCTGATAAAGAACGGCAATAAGTAAAAATTTGTCTTTCAATACATAAACATGCATATGTATAAAAAATATTATTATAATTATCTTTAAAACCTACAATTGCATTATTAAGGCCCAAATACCCTTCTTGAATTAAATCTTGAAATTCTGCACCATGATTTTGAACAAAACTACAATATTTTTTCGCAATTGACTTTATAATAGGTAAATATTTTTGAAACAAAATATCATAACTATTATCCGTATCTTCACTAATTAAATATAAAAGTTCATAATCATTAAATTCTTTATAATCCAAAATAAACCTCTACTTTCTATTTCGAATTACCTCATATATCATAATCCCACTAGCAACTGATGCATTTAAACTATTAGTAGTACCATACATTGGAATTTTTGCTATAAAATCACACTTATTCCTAACTAATTTTGATATTCCTACCCCTTCATTACCAACAACTAACACAATTTTTCCAGAATAGTCAATACTTCGATAATCAATACTATCTTCTAAAGCAGTACCCACTATCCAAAAATCATACTGTTTTAAATAATCCATAGTAGATGGCAAATTAGCCACTTGAACAACCTTAATTTGATTTAAAGTACCAACACTTGTTTTCATAACAGTTGCATTAACCTGAGCCTGACGGTTTTTAGGAATAATAATAGCATCTACTCCTGCTGCTTCGCAAGTTCTAACAATTGCACCAAAATTATGAGGATCTTCAATGTGATCTAACATAACAATAAAAGAAGGATTATCTTTTAATACATCAGATAAAGTATAATATTGGTAATCTCGAACATATAGAATTATACCCTGGTGAACGCCTTCTGACAAACGATCAATTTCCTGTTTTGACTTAATTTGTACTGGAAAATTACTATTTTTCAATAAAGAAAGTATCTTTTTGTCATCGAACCCTTTTTGCAATAACACCTTTTGAACATTCTTAGGATTTTTTAACATCTCCAAAGCTACATTTTTACCATACACTAACACAATTCTTCCTCCAATATAAACTTCATAATTTCATCTACTCTATTTTTTTGATTACTTAAGTCTAAATAACCAATTAGAGCTTCCAGTCCTGTCGCATACTTATAAGTAATAATATCACAGCTTTTAGGATGAGAAGTAGTCTTATAATTTCTTGCTCTCTTAACTACAGCCATCTCTTCTTCCGACAAAAATTTTTTATCAATCATTTTCTGTAAATAATGAGCCTGACTTTTTGCACTGACAAACTTAACCGCTTCTTTCTGTAAACGATCTACATGAGCAATTCCTTGTGCTATTAAAAATCTACGTACATAATTCTCATAAATAGTATCCCCTAAATAAGCAAGAACTAATGAATTAATTTCTACTACTTTCACAATATCCCCAACCTTTAAAAATATTATTAATCAACAATTTCATACGTAGTCCCTTCTCGACTATCAATTAAACGAACACCTTGTTTAAGTAATTCATCACGAATACTATCTGCCGTAGAAAAATCTCTATTCTGTTTAGCAAGTGCTCTTTTTTCAATTTGTTCTAATATAAACTTCTCATTTGAAACTATTTTTTTCTCCTGAATTAAATCTAAAGATAATACTTGATCAAATTCACGAACAAGCAAAAGCTTACTAACTCCTGAAAGATAATTATCTTTTAAGACTTCATAAAGAACAGAAATCGCATTAGCTGTATTTAAGTCATCCGATAATTCATAAGAAAATTTTCCTCGATACTTTTCAATTAAATCAATTTGCTCATCTCCCTCGTCCAAAATAGAAGAAATACGACTACGTATTTTTTTCAATGTAGCATAAGCTTGATCTAAAGCGTCATAAGAAAATACCAATTGTTTTCTATAATGAGAATTTAAACACATAAAACGAAAAGCTAAAGGATCATATCCCTTTTCTTTTAACGTACTAATTGTTAAAATGGCTCCTTTAGATTTACTCATCTTTCCAGTCTCATCTAATAAATGTTCATTATGAAACCAATAATTACACCATTTATGACCCAGGTAAGCTTCACTTTGAGCAATCTCATTAGTATGATGTGGAAAAATATTATCAACTCCACCACCATGAATATCTAAATATTCGCCTAAATATTTTATACAAATTGCACTACATTCAATATGCCAACCCGGATATCCTTTACCCCAGGGAGAATCCCACAACAACTCATGATTTTCAAACTTACTCGTAGTAAACCATAATACAAAATCTGCTTGATTTCGCTTATTACGATCCTCTTCCACTCCTTCTCTAGCACCAACTACCAATTGATCTTCTTGATGATTAGTCAATACATAATAATCACTTAATTTTGCAGTATCAAAATAAACATTGCCTCCAGATATATAAGCATATTTTTTTTCTAACAAAACTTGAATAATCTTAATGTACTCATCTATATTATCTGTTGCAGGAGATACAATTTGTGGAATTTTACAATTAACTAATTTGAAATCTTTAAAAAATGCATCAGTATAAAATTTTGCAATCTCCATAGCTGACTTATGTTCTCGTTTTCGAGCAACCTCCATTTTATCCTCACCAGAATCAGAATCACTAGTTAAATGACCAACATCAGTAATATTCATAGCTCTCGTTACTTCATATCCTAAATAGCATAGTGTCTTTTCCAAAATATCATGTCCTATATAATTACGAATATTCCCAATATGTGCATAATGATAAACTGTAGGTCCACACGTATATAATTTTACTTTTCCTTCCTCATGAGGAACAAAAACCTCAACATTTCTAGTTAAAGTATTGTATAATTTCATAACATATCGAGTAGACAAATCTCGACTACACCTTCCTTTCTTTTTTAGTGAAAGGCTTGTCTTTTTAACCCCTCACAAGGCATATATATTATAACAAAAGATTATTAAAGTTATGCCCATCAACAACCTATTACTAGTATATCATAGACAGAAAAGAAAAAATACAGTTATGTTAATAAACTGTATTCAGTATGTTTTTGCTCTAATATTTTATCAATCTTTCTAGCACCAAACTCTAAATATTGACATTCTTTTTTTACATCTAACATTATCTTCTTAGAACTTTCTACAGATAAATTAGGATATTTACTTTTAATTTTAGAAAGAATAATCTTTTCAATAATCTTCTCCGAAAATGGTTCAAAAATAAATACTGAATCAATTCTATTCAATAACTCTACCCCTAAAAAGCTTTTTACCTGTTCCATCAACAAACTTCTATCTTGATTTACAAAGCCAATGTTTTCTCTACTGCATCCAAGGTTAGATGTCATAAATATCAAAGTATGACGAAAACTAACAGTATCACCATACGATGAAGTCAAAACACCATCATCTAATACTTGTAAAAATAGTTTTAATACACTAGAATGAGCTTTTTCTATCTCGTCCAATAATAAAACCGAATAAGGATGAAGCTTTACTTTTTCTAAAATAGTATTACGATCATTATAACCAACATAACCAGGTGGAGATCCAATAACTTTAGAAACTGAACTTGCATCTCTAAATTCACTCATATCCAATTTAATGAAAGAATCTTTTGAATATAACAAATTTGCAATTTCTCGTACCAACAATGTTTTTCCTAAGCCACTTTTTCCAACAAAAAGAAAATTTTTAGGTGAAACTCTCTGATCAGAATTACAAAAAATAAAATCCACCAATTTACTTATAACATCATTTTGACCATATACTTTTTTCATTAACTCTTTTTTTAAACTATTCGTATTCATAGATAATATTTTCCTTATCGGAATTTTTGTCTTGGCATAAATAACATCATAAACAATATCTAAAGTAAGTTTTCTTGTAATATTTTTATTATTTTTAATTTCTAATCGGTTTATCTTAGACTGCAAAAACTGTTCTTTTTCTCTTAAAGAAGAAGCTTTTTTAAAATCATGTTGAATAATCAATTTATTTTTAGCTTCTATAATACTACTAAGTTCTGATTGCATTTGTTGCAACTTCTTATTGACAACTGAATCTAAACTAATGGCTTTAGAACATGCCTCATCCAATAAATCAATTGCTTTATCAGGCTGTTTTCCAGTTGCTAAATATCTATCAGATAGATCAACAATAGATTTAATAATATCATCAGATAATTCAATACCATGATAATTTTCATAAATATCTTTCAAATTTAATAATATAGTTTTTGTTTCTTCTAAGCTAGTTTCCTCAATAATAATCTTTTGAAACCTTCGATCAAAAGCTTTATCATTTTCTAAAAATTTCATATACTCATAATTAGTAGTAGCACCTATCACTTTAATTTTCCCACGTGCTAAATAAGGTTTTAAAATATTAGATGCATCAATTGCTCCTTCTGCACCTCCTGCTCCTATAATAGTATGAATTTCATCAATAAATAAAATTACATTAGAAACATTTTCTAATTCATCAATCATCTTATTTAATCGCTCCTCAAACTCACCACGATATTTAGTACCAGCAACCAATGATGAAATAGAAATACTCAAAACACGCATATTTTTTAATTCATTAGGAACAATTCCTAAAGAAATCCGTCTAGCTAATTCTTCAACTAAAGCCGTTTTTCCAACTCCTGCATCTCCAATTAACAAAGGATTATTTTTCTTTCTACGCAACAAAACTTCAATAATCTGTCGAATTTGCTCATCTCTACCAATAACAGGATCAAATTCTCCATTTTTAGCTTTATCAGTAAAATCAACAGCAAAATCATCAATATATAATTTTGTATTACCATGACCATTATTTTTAACAATCTGAGACGAAAATTTATCATATAATAAATCAATATCTATATCCATATTCATCATAATTCTATTAGCAACACCTTCTCCCTCTTCTAATAAAGAAAGGAATAAACGTTCCACTGTAACATCATCATTTTCATCTTTACTATCTAAAATCGCATTCTCAATTATTTTCTTTAACAAAGGTGTATATAAAAACCACTCACTTTCTTTACTTCCTTGTCCAATAACATCAACCAATTTCTTTTTAAAAGAACTATAAGTAAGTCCATAAGTACTTAAAAAAGAAATAAAATCAGGTTTAGAATAATGTAAAATTGATAATAATAAATGCTCACTACTAACATAAGGATGTTTTAATCCTTGCATTTCACATTTAGCCATAATTAATATTTTTTGTGCATCTTCTGTAAATCTTGAAAACATAAAATCATCTCCTATATTTATTTTAAAAATAAGAATACAAGGATTCAAGAAATAAAGTACCCAAAATATAGACAAAAAAAACAGAACAAAAATTAAATAAACTGTCATTTCTAATTAAAATTCCTACACCACAATTACCTAATCCCCTCTAACATAATTTATTTTTTTAATATATATAATAAATACTTTTATTCATACACTAAAAATTATTAAATTTATAAAATCTTTTATCATAACAAAATAGAATCAATTTTCTTTTGTCACTACACAAAAAAAAGAGCTCAAAGCTCTAATTATTAAATTAAGATTAATATTGTAAATACAATAAGTAAAACTACTAATAATTCTAATACTAACTTCCAAATAGTTTTAAACCATTTTGAATAAGGAATCTTTAAATAAGATAACATACCCATTAAAATTAAACTAGTAGGTGCAAATAACATAGTTAATCCATAAGCTGCTTGATAAACAACAGCAATAATTGGATAATTATCTGCATTTGTTACAATACTAGCCAAATATGGTAAAGAACTTTGGAATGCATAAGAAGGATCCACATTAAATAATGCTGATAAAATACCTACAACAAATGTAGTAAATACATTAAATCCATCAGTAATTCCCAAAATAGCTTTATCAATCACTAATTGGAATGGATGATATGTAGTAATTACTAAAATAGTATAAAGTAAAATAGTAATAACAGCAGGACCTAGTGCTTTTTTTGCACCAGCAATAAATCCATCAATCATTTCATCAAATTTAACTTTATAAATTAAAGTTAAAATAAACATAAATACTAATAAAACAGTAATCATATCAGCAATAGACCAAGATCCAAAGGCATTAACAGTACCTAATAATTTACCAAATAAAGTAAATCCAAATACTTTAAATCCAGTAACTGCAGTAGTAGCATCTTCCATAGCATTAATTCCAAAAGCACCAGACCATGAAATAAATGCTAAAACTAAAATAACAAAGATAAATAAAAATACAACTACTAATGGCCAAATAACATGTTTTTTTCCACTAACTTTTACTGGAACATAAGAAGTATCCTCTGCATCATCTGTTACAACAATAACCTTTTCCTCTTTTACAGCTGCTTTAGTATTTTTTGATGACTTACTCTTTGTTGTTTTGGTTGTTTTTGTTGTTTTTGTTTTCTTTTCTTCTTTAGCTGTAACTTTCTTTACATTTGCTTTTTTATCATTAGTTTTTGCTTTTTTAATATACCAAATAGTATTAAAAATTAATAATACCATTCCTAAAAATAATAAAATACCCTTAACTAACATACTATCAGTAAAACTATTTCCTAAAACACTAGAAATAAGTCCAGTATTATTATAACCATAAGTAGTACCTAACATACCAATCATAGTAGAACCTACAATAGCAAGTGCTGCTACAACCTTATCATATCCCATAAGTAAAATAATAGATACTATCATAGGGAAGAAAATAATTAAACCTAACTGCAATCCGCAAACAGATGTAAGAAGTGCAATAAGTACCATAATGATAGATAAAACAACTACTTCTTTACCTTTAAATTTGGAAACTAATTTATCCAACATTGTACGATATGCACCAATTTTATTTAATACACCGTAAAATCCTCCAACTATTAATACAAAGGCAGCAATATAACCAAAGTATGAAATAGCTGTTACAGGATAATTGAATAAATCAAATAGCCCCATTTGAACGCGTCCTTGATCAATGTAACTACCTGAATAATAAGCAGCTGGTAATATCCAAGTAAGTAACATAAACACTAACATTGTAATAAGAACGACTTTAAATGTATTATGTTTCTTCATAATTAACCTCCCATTATCATTATACTTATATAGAAATAAATTTACAAGCATTTGATTTCTTTTTTTATGAAAATTTAGTGAAAACTAAAGAAAAAAGACTCTATTAAGAATCTTCTTCATCACATATTGGTCTCATTAGTGGAAATAATATTACATCTTTAATATTTTGGGAATTTGTAAGAAGTTGAATAACACGATCAATTCCCATACCCCAACCACTAATTGGCGGCATTCCACATTCCATAGCAGAAATATAATCATGATCCATTGGCATTGCTTCTTCATCGCCTTGAGCTTTAAGTCTTGCTTGTTCTTCTAAACGTCGAGCTTGTTCCTCAGGATCAACAAGTTCAGAATAGGCATTAATAATCTCAGCACCATTAATAACTAATTGAAAACGATCAGTAATAGTAGGATCATCATCATTAGCACGAGCTAAAGGACTTAAACTAATTGGATGCTCTGTTAAAAATATTGGATTTACAATATGAACTCTCGCAACCTTCTTATACAATTGATCAACTAAATTTCCATAGCCAAGATTTTCAAGTGGAGTTTCACTATCAATTTCAATATTATCTTCTCTTATTTTTTCTAAGAGTTTTTCTTTCGTATCATATACTTTAATATCAATATCACTATAACGTAAAATTAAATCACGAAAACTAACCACTTCCCATTCACCACTTAAATCTACTTCTTTGTCTCCAACAAAAATAGTTAAAGTACCAAATAACTTCATAATAATTGACTGTAACATTTCTCTTAAGAATTTCATATTATCCTTATAATTATAAAACGCAGCATACCCTTCAATCATAGTAAAATCTTGTAAATGAGTAGCATCAATTCCTTCATTTCTAAAGCACCGAGCTATTTCAAATACTTTAGTAAATCCACCAACAACAGCTCGCTTTAAATAAGTCTCAGGTGCAATTCTTAAATATAAATCAATATCCAAAGCATTATGATGTGTAATAAAAGGTTTAGCAGCAGCACCACTTGCTTTATTATTTAAAATAGGAGTCTCAATCTCTATATATCCTGCTTCATCTAAATAATTTCTTAATTCACGAATAAACCGACTTCTAAATAAAAACTTTTCCTTAGAATCATCATTCATAATCAAATCTAAATATCTTTCACGATAAATTGTCTCAATATCTTCCACACCATGAAACTTCTCAGGTAATGGTTTTAAAGCTTTTCCTAAAAAAGTAATACTACTAGCACGAACTGTTTTTTCTCCTGTATGAGTAGTAAATATCTCACCTTCTACACCAATAAAATCACCAATATCATAGTTAGCTTTAAATTCCTTATAAGTATCTTCCCCTACCATATCTAATTTAACAGAAACTTGTATTTTTCCTTTAATATCACTAATAGTTAAAAAACTCATTTTACCCATTTTACGCATCAAAATAATTCGACCTGCAACACGAACTCCATTAACACCATCTTCTAATTCTCTAGCATCACAAAGTTCATAATTTACCTCGAATCTTTCTGGATAAGGTTGATTAATATTATTTAATTTTTCTCTTCTAACAATTTCCTGTTCGCTTAACTCTCGCATGTTTCCATCTCCTTTACTAAATTACATGAAACCACATCTGTATGTGCAACTAAATCATGTACTCCTTGTTTATTTTTACTAAACATTACCATCAATCCACTAATAAGTAAAACTAAAAACTGAATAAATCCTAAAAGACCTACACCATAGAAATAAGCAGATTGACTGGCAAAAATTAACACTCCAAAACAAAGCATATCCATAAAAATAGAATTAATAATTAAAGCTCTAAAAACCATTTGATTCATAGTAAGTTCTTCTCCTGTAGTACTAACCACTTTGATTCTCAAAATCTGCTTACCCAATGTCTGCCCATTATTTTTAATTTGAAAGACTATAAAATACAAAATATTTAGAAAAATAATAAATAAAGAGTTAATACCTTTTTTTCTAGACATTTCATAACTAATACTGACACTTTCAGAAACATACTCCTCAGCATCAATTTTCTGAGCCATAAAATCCTCCATTACTTGTACACTTGAGTCATTCAATTTTTGAATGGAATCCATATCTAAAAATGGATAAGAAATAAATGTAGCAACAACAGAGACAATCATTACATCTAAGATAAACGCTACTAATCTTTGAATAAACAAAGCTTTTTCTTCTTTTACAACAGGTTTCACTTTATGAACAGTAGATTTCTTAGTCTTCTTTTTATTACTCTCCTCAACTACAGAAGCCTCTTCAATTTTCTTACTTCTTTCCATCTAATTCCTCCTTAAATGTATTCAATATAGAAATTATACCACGAATACTTGAAGTTTGACAGATTTTATTTTTTACAATTGCTCCACCAGGAATTCCTTTTAAATACCAGCCAATATGATTTCTAATTTCTAACGTCGCAATATGTTCATTCTTCAACTGATTTAAATAATCTAAATGATGAAAAATCATTTGTATTTTATCATCATAAGACACATCATCACTATAACAACCTGAATCTAAATAAGAAATAGTATTTTTAATAAGCCAGGGATTTCCTAAAACACCTCGACCAATCATAACAGCATCACACCCCGTCTCAACCACCATGTTCTTTGCATCTTCCGGACATTTAATATCTCCATTACCAATAACTGGAATAGACACAACATCTTTTACTTTCTTAATAATAGACCAATCTGCTTTTCCACTATAACCTTGACTACGTGTCCTCGGATGTACACAAATAGCAGAAGCACCCGCTTTTTCAATTATTTTAGCAACTTCTACAGCATTAATATGATTATAATCCCATCCACTACGAATTTTAACCGTTACAGGAATTGGTACCGCATCAACAACAGCCTTTACTATCTCATATATTTTTTTAGGATTTTTAAGTAAAGCAGATCCCGCTTGTGCACGAACTGCAACTTTAGGAACAGGACACCCCATATTAATATCAATAATATCTGGATGCATATTTTGATAAATATACTTTGCAGCCTCTACAAAAGATTCTTTATCACTACCAAAAATTTGCTGAACTAAAGGTCTTTCTTCTTCTGTCATATATAACATATCGATTGTTTTCTGATTTTGAAAAGTAATTGCCTTATCACTAACCATCTCTGCATAGATAAGACCACATCCCATCTCTTTACAAATACGCCGAAAAGCAGAGTTACAAATTCCAGCCATAGGCGCTAAAACAACTTGATTATCTATTACAACATTTCCAATTTTCCACTGCATACTACATCCTCCTTTTCGTAACATCTTTAACATCTTCATTCACCCAAGACACTCGGTAACAATTATTTAAAATTTTAGCTACAATCAAATCCTTATCAAAATAAGAACTATCCAATACTTTATCTGCGTTAGTGAAAGACATAATCAAAATACCTTGATCAGATGAAAAATACTCTTTTCCCTGTGTTTTTAAATAGTAAATTGCTACAACATTTCTACACCATATTCTAAATAATCAATAGCTTCAAAATAAATCTAAATAATACGCAAAACCTGAAACTACCAAATCTAAATAGAAAAAATCATGGTAATTTCCACTTTCATTATTTAAAAAAAGAATAAGTAAGTTAGAATACTGATTTAATAAATTTAAATAATCACATACAATAGGAACATCATCTCTATGAAAAAATATCTGCGGAAAAGATGTTACATATTGTTTATCATACATAGCAATCCCTCTTTTGCATGCATAATATACCATAATTTAAAAAAAAAGAAAAGAAAAATTATCTTTTCTTAACAAAAGTTATTCCTAAAGATTCATTTTTTTGATTATAAGAATCAGACAATTTCTTCTTTTCTTGTAAATTTCTAGCAAATATCGCAGAAGAAACTGTAAATGTTCCCAACATAAGCATCGATACTAAATCAGCCTTTGCAAAAGGACTAGCAAAATAAGCAGCAGAAATTGCCAAAAAATAGCCACTAGCTAAGAGATTGGCACAAATATCACCATATTTCGTAATAAAATCTGCTTTGAAATCATAATATTCAAAAACTTGTTCCTTAGACCAATCATGATCAAAAAAATACTCTTCAATAGCGTCATCCTCTTCTCTTAAGGTCTTCATTGAAGGAACTCCAAAAATATGCCAAATAATGTCTTCTGATTTCATAATACACCCTCCTTTTATAAGAACTATTAAAATCAATTATACATGAATTTTTCTTAATTGCAAAGAAAAAAGCAAACTAATGGTTTGCTTCATCTAATTCTTTTAGTAATTCTGCTTTTGTCATTTTAGAATAACCTTTAATACCTTTTTCTTTAGCAATCTCTTTTAACTTCGTAACAGACATCTTCTCATAATTAGTCTCATCATTCTCTTCTGGCATATGACCATTTTTAACTAAATAATCAATCTGTTCTTTTGTTAAAGTTTCATATTCTAATAAAGCATTAGCAATTAGCTCTAATAAATCCTTATTTTTATTAATAATTTCTTTTGCTTTTTTATGACAACTATTAATAATCTTTCTCATTTCCATATCAATCTCATTTGCTACTTCATTAGAAAAATGTTGTGCTTTATTATAATCTCTTCCTAAGAAAACACTTCCTTCTTGTTGTTCAAACTGAAGAGGTCCCAAATCACTCATACCATATTCAGTAACCATCGCACGAGCAAGTTTTGTAGCTTTCTCAAAGTCATTATGTGCACCAGTTGTTATTTCTCCAAAAACAATCTCCTCTGCAGAACGACCACCTAAAAGACCAGTAATTTCCTCAAGTAAATCAGTCTTAGTAGAACATAATTTTTCTTCACTTGGAACCATCATATTATATCCACCAGCAGAACCTCTTGGAATAATAGTAACTTTTTGAACATCATTTGCATGAGCAAGTTTTAACCCAATAACAGCATGTCCTGCTTCATGGAATGCAACTAACTTACGATCATTTTCACTATATTTATGAGATGTTTTGGCTGGTCCCATTAATACACGATCTGTAGCTTCATCAATTTCACTCATAGTAATTTTATCCTTATTACGACGAACAGCAAGAAGTGCAGCTTCATTAAGTAAATTTTCAAGATCTGCTCCACTAAATCCTGGTGTACGTTTTGCCAAATTACTTAAAGTAATACCCTCAGCCAAAATCTTATTTTTTGCATGTACTGCCAAGATTTCTTCACGACCTTTAACATCAGGTAAATTAACAGTAACTTGTCTATCAAAACGACCTGGACGAAGCAATGCAGGATCTAAGACATCAGGACGGTTAGTAGCAGCAATAATGATAATTCCTTCATTAGCTCCAAAACCATCCATTTCAGTAAGTAATTGGTTAAGTGTTTGTTCACGTTCATCATGACCTCCACCTAAACCAGTACCACGCTGACGACCAACAGCATCAATTTCATCAATAAAAATTAAACATGGAGCATTTCTTTTTGCTTGTTGAAACATATCACGAACACGACTAGCACCAACACCAACAAATAACTCTACAAAATCAGATCCACTAATAAAATAGAAAGGGACATTAGCTTCTCCAGCAACTGCTTTTGCTAGTAAAGTTTTACCTGTTCCAGGAGGACCAAATAATAACACACCCTTAGGAATTCTAGCACCAAGTTTCTGAAATTTTTTTGGATTCTTTAAAAAGTCAATTAACTCTTTAACTTCTTCCTTTTCTTCTTTTAATCCAGCAACATCCTTAAACGTTACTTTATTAGCATCACTATTTAATTTAGCCTTACTCTTTCCAAAATCCATGGAACTCTTATTTCCAGCCATTTGACGACTAAAGAAAAAGAAAGCAAAAACAATTAATAATACAAATGGTAATACATTAACCATTATTAACCAGAAAGATGAAGAATCAGGATCAGCCTCAGCTTCTAATTTAAAATCTTGTACCTCACTAGTATCTACAATTTTTTTCATCACTTGATCACTAAGTGGCAAGCGAGCAAAAAAAGTTTCATTATCTTCATAATCTTTCAGACTACCTCTAACTTCATAAGTATATGCACTACCACGAGCTGTTATTTCAACCTCTTCAATATTGCCATTATTCAATTCACTCATAAATTCATTATAAGTTAATACATGAACATCATTATTCATAACATTAACAACATAAAAAACACCTAACATAATTAATGCCAAAAATAAATATGGCAACAATCCTTTTTTGATTGTCTTTCTATCGATAGTTCTATTCACAACATTTCCTCCTTAACTATATCTCAATATTATATCATAATTTTCTGATTTTTTCTTATCATATTTAGATTTTTTTAATCCAGGCAACCATACAATCACACCTTTTGCATCGACTACAACTGGCCAAAGATCACGATCACTAACCTTTACCTTCTTATCAATGAAAATATCCTTTATTTTTTTTGTTCCACTTCCCTTAACCGACATACGATCACCAAACTTTCTCGTTCTAACTGTAAGAGGTAAACTTATTTCCTTACTAGACAACCTACATGTATCGTTTCCAGTACCTATTAAATCATCCACCTCTTCAATCACATGATGATTAGGAAGCTCTACATATTTAGAAAGTTCCACTTCATATGTAGTAATCTCTGTAGTAACCTTTTTCAATTCCACTATATGATAAGTTTTTATTGCAACAACTTCATTAGGTAAATTAATAAAAGCATTTGCTCTATTACTATATATTAAATTTAATAAAAGTTCAATATGTTTATCATTAATTAAAATTAAATCGTCTTGATAATATTCATTCATCATATAATATAATACTTCTTTTTGAATAAAAGAATCTAATTTTTTAAAGTTTTCAACGTCTAAAACATTATTATGAATAACTTTACCAAGTGCCTTATCTCGCTCTTTTTCTATAAATTGATTGGCATCATTAAGAACTCTACTAAATTTTAAATATTTTAAATGAATATTAGCATCTTCTTCTTTTAAGAAAGGCAAAATATATTTACGATAACGATTTCTTGTATATTTATCTTTATAATTAGAATCATCTATATAATACATAACATGATTCTTTTTATCATAATCTTCTAATTCTTGTTTAGTATAAGAAAGAAGCGGTCTAATAATTTTATAATCACCCATATCAACTATTTTTCTAAAACCACTATACCCTCGTAAATTAGAGCCACGTGAAATTCTCATCAAAATAGTTTCAATCAAATCATCACCATGATGAGCAGTCATCAAATACATCGCATGATACTTATAAACTACTTTTTCAAAGAAATCATATCTTATATTTCTAGCCTCGTTATGAAAATTATCATCACCATATTCTGTAATCATCATGCATTCAAACATAATTTTATTTTTTTTACAATATTCTCTCAAATAATTTTCTTCTTGTAAACTTTGCTCACGCAAATTATGATTTACATGAGCAACAACCAGACTCAAAGAATACTTGTCTCTAAGCTTTAACAACATATCAACCAAGGCCATAGAATCAGGACCAGCAGAACATCCAACAACAATAATATCATTTTTATGAAATAAAAATTCATCTTCTATACAATTCATAAACATACCTCCTTTAATCATGAGAAAAAAAGAAAACCTCCCTATTCTTCTGGAATTTTTAAAATAAATTCTCCATCCTTAGAATAAAGGTATTTTTCTCTAGCATATCTAGCAATATAATCCGGATCTTGCAATTTATTAGCATCTACTTTTAATTTTTTTTCCTTATTTTTTAAAGATATTAATTGTTTTTCCAATCTCTTTTTTTCTTGATATTTATCATAAATTTCAACCCAGTACTTTCCAATCGTAAATGTAGTGACAACAATGACAATAATAGATGTCAATCCCAAAAAAAACATTCTTCTACGACGTTTAGTTTTTGTTCCACTTTTTGCCATAACATCACCTACTCTTTCATAGTAAATTATAAAACAGTTTAAAGTATAGAGCAAGAATACCAAAAAAAAAATAGAAATTTGACACTATTTTTTACGTATTTTTTTCAAAACAGGAAAAGTTAAATAAAATCCTAAAAAAATCATTAAATAAAAATAAATATGTATTATACCATTATTAATAATTCGTAAAATCAAAAAATATAATAAAGCCATATCCAATAAAAATAAAATAGTGACAACAATTTGTACCCATTTTTTTTTAAAAAAAAGGAATTGATAATGAACATTAATCAAAAAAGAAAATAGTATTCCGTAAAAAAAAGAAAAAATTAAAGAAAAAATCTGTATTTTTAAATTCATTATTTAAATAACCGATTAAATATACTATTTTCTTTATCTTTTTTCATATCCTCTACATAATTCATATTATGGACAAGTCCTTTAATTGAAACATTACCTTGCATAGTATCTAATTTAATTAATTCTAAACCTTCACCTTTGATTAATAAAAACCCCATAACAGTATCTAATAAAAACTGTTCACTATCAAAATTTTCTATTTTCTTAACTCCTGTAATAACTAAATTTTTTCTTTCCAATAAACTTATTCCATGATTATAACTGTTAATATTATCTTGTTTATCCATAACATATCCTCCTAATTAAAGATATGCAAAAAAAATTAATTTATGAAAAAAAGATGCCTAAGCATCTTATTCACTATCCTCAGTTGGATCTTCTGCATTTTCATAAGCTTCTAAAATTGCTTGTTCAAACATTGCCCTAACTTCAGGATTAATAGGATGAGCGACATCACGATATCCACCAGTAGCTGTCTTTCGGCTTGGCATAGCTATGAATAGACCGTTGTCCCCATCAATAATACGAATATCATGTACTGCAAAACTATCATCTAATAAAACAGATGCTATTCCCTTCATACGAGATCCTTCCTTATTAATTTTGCGTACATTTACAGATGTAATTTTCATGTAATATTCCTCCCTCTTAAAGTATTACACTTCACACCTTAATTCTATAATAATTGTACAAAAAAAGCAATTATTTTTCACATTTTAATACATAATTAATGCAAAATTTCCAAACTTTGAGTCAAAATATCACTATAACTGAATGTTTTTATCTTCTTATTATCTAAAAGGATTGTAAAAATTGCAGGATATAAATCGGTAATAACCCCTTGAAATTCATCAGTTTGATTTCTTGTTCCATGAAATCTAAAAGAACATTCTATACCCTGATTCTCAGCCACTACACGTTTTATATTTTCAATCATCATCTTGGATACCCCACATACATAGTTCCATTTGTAATAATTCCACCCATACCATCCTTTCCATATTTAGTTTTCTCAAGTATTTTCAATAAATCAATACTCTTATTTCTATCAGAAAGAGCAAGAGATGTAGCTAAAATCGCAGGATCTAAGGCATGAATATTAATACGTTTAGGACTTGAAGCAAAATTAGCTCCAGCTTTAATTAATTCTTCATAATTAGATTGACAAGCTCCTGCAATAATAATCAATTTATCCTGACTTTTCTCGTATCGTCTAGCTTCTTTCACTGTTTCAATAAAATTAAGAGAATTTTGATAATCACCTCTATTTTTCTTTAAATACGCATCATGACCTGTAATAACTACAATATCTGGTTGAAATTCCTCTAATAAATCATGTATTTTATAAGGCATATCAAACTCTGAGACTGTAAGACCATTAGCTTTAACATTCATTTCATGATAAAAATTCATACATCTTTTTAAATAATCACTATCACCATCAATATGTAAAATTTTTCCAGGTAAATAAAAATACTGACTACGATCCATTTGAATATCTCTAATATTTTCTTCTAATATTTTCTGATCAGAATCAGTTGGAACATTAGCTTTGACTAAATCTGAAAGCAAACTATCAGCATATAGTCTCAAATCAACACCTTTCAATATCGCAGTATTACCCTCTACTGAAACAATTTTAAAGATAATATCATGATTATGAGAAATTCTTGTAACAAAATCCCCCTCTTTAAAATTCATAATAATCACGTATAATCTAATTATGTGAATTTTTCACATATATTAGAAACTCCTTTCTTTATAATTTTTGTACTATAACTGAATTGAGTTATAATATTTAAGCACTGTGGATTTGTATCTATTTCTTTACGGCTTG
>DVGU01000064.1 GCA_018712565.1 Candidatus Faecimonas gallistercoris | reverse complement strand
TGTTTCCACTAGTCCATTATACTAAAGTTCATATTGAATTGTAAATTGAACCGCCGTATACCGAACGGTACGTACGGTGGTGTGAGAGGGACAAAATAATTAAATTTTAATTATTTTTCTCTACTCGATTGTCAAATTGGAAAGAATATAAAAGGAAGTATTGACTTAAAGCTAGGTAGAAGTATTAAAATAATAATAGGAGGGACTAGATATGATAGAAGTTAAAAACGTAACAAAAGTATTTAATGAAACAAACAAAGCAGTAGATGATATTTCTTTTTCTGTAAATCCAGGAGAAATAGTAGGCTTTATTGGACCAAATGGTAGTGGTAAAACAACAACATTAAAATTATTAACGGGAATCTATCAAAAAGATACAGGAACAATTAAAGTAGCAGGATATGATATTGATAAAGAGCCATTAGAAGCAAAAAAGAATATTGGTTATATATCAGATAGTCCGGATATGTTTCTTCGCCTAAAAGGAATAGAATTTCTAAATCTAATTGCAGATATTTATGATGTAAATACTACAAAAAGAAAAAAAAGAATTAAAGAATTAACGGAAGCCTTTGGACTAACAGATATCTTAGATGCTGAAATGATTAGTTATTCTCATGGTATGAGACAAAAAATGATGGTAATTGCAGCTTTAATTCATGAACCAGATGTATGGATTCTAGATGAGCCATTAATAGGTCTAGATCCAGAATCAGCACATCAACTAAAAGAAATGATGAAAGATCATGCGAAAAAAGGACATGCCGTATTATTTTCTACTCATGTACTAGAAGTAGCCGAAAAACTATGTGATCGAGTAATTATCATTAAAGAGGGTAAACTTATTTATCAAGGAACATTAAAAGACCTAAAGAAAAAATACACTAAAAAAGACTTAGAAGAGATTTTCTTAAGGATGGTTCAAGATGAAAATGTATAAGAATTTAGTAAGAACATTTCTACTATCTGGAGAAATGCCTAAATCAGAGAAAAAAAATAAAGTAAAATTCTATATTACTTTAGGAGTAATAGCAACCCTTTTTATCTTTATACCATGTTTTATATTAATGGCCTTTTTAGTAGGTGTAACAACTGATGCAATAAAAGAAGAAGCCTTAATGAATATTGCGTATCAAGCAAACATAGGAAATGGTTTATTATTAGTAATACAATTTGTTTGTGTTTTCTCTATGATTTTTGGATTCAATATTATATTAAATTCATTCTATTTTTCAGGAGACATAGAACATATACTACCATTACCAATAAAACCAAAACTATTAATTTCCTCTAAGTTCATGTCAGTATTAATCAGTGAAAGTATCATGGAACTTTTATTTTTAATAGCAGCGTTTTTAGGTTTCTTAATAGTAAATGGATTCAATATTCTAAATATAGTAATGAGTATCATTGGAGTCCTAACTCTACCAATATTACCACTAGTATATTGTAGTATAATAGCCCTAATAATTATGAAATTTACCAAATTAATAAAAAATAAAAATAATGGATTAACAATACTATTATTAGGAATTTTAATTATAATAGGAATGGTAGCAATAGGATATTTAAATAATGATAGTATTACTGAATTTACTCATTTATTAGCTACAGGAGAAGTAGGATTCTTAAATATTATGAACTACATTTTCCCAAGTACTTATTTCTTAGTTGAAGCAGTAGAAAGTACTAATATTGGCGCCTTTATTATATATTTATTGATTAATGCTGTTGCTTATGTAATATTTATGATGTTAGCTGATAAATTGTATATTCCAGGAGTTAAAAAAATAAGTAGTAATGCTTTCAATAGTAAAAAGACTTTATCACAGACACTTCAGGAAGCAAAGAAAACTAATTATATAAAAACATATCTTAGTAAAGAGTTAAAAATACTAACTAGAACACCAGCATTTTTTAGTAATTGTATTTTAAGTAATTTATTATGGCCAATTATTATTATTTTAATCTATCTAATTCAAGGACAAGATAATATAATTATAGAATTTGTAAATCACTATAAACAACAAGAGTCACTTGGATTGTTAGTTGTATTTATATCAGTATTCGCCATATCAGCAATTCTAACAACATCAAATAGTATTGCCTCTAGTTCCATATCTAGAGAAGGAAAACATTTTCCTTTTATGAAATATATACCAGTAGATTATAAAACTCAGATAAATATTAAAGCAGCAACATCAATCATAGTAAGTTTTGGTTTTAATTTAGTCTATTTATTAATTATTTGTTATTTCTTAGAAGCAGGATTTATAGATTTTCTAGTATTTACTTTAGTATCATTCTTATCTTGTGTATTCTTTACTTATCTAGGAATTTATCTTGATACAATTAATCCAAAACTTATCTGGGAAGATGAATTAAACTCATTAAGAGGAAATGAAAATACCTTTTTCTCAATGGCAATTTCTATGATTATAGCAGTAGTATTAGGAGGAGGTATATATTATCTAAATAGAGTAATATTAATTCCACTTTCTATTTTAAAAGTTATGTTAATTATCTTACTACTAATGGGAATGATATTAATTTATCATAAAGTAATGACAAAGGGGATAGAAAATATAGAGGAAGTAGAAATATAAAGTCCATTATGGACTTTTTAATATGTAAAAAAATATCATCTCCAGTATTGTGGAAAAAAAGTTAAATAATTTAAAAAGATTAACATTAACAAATATCTCTAATCACATATTATAAAATATTAACAGAAATTGTGGAAAAAAATAAAAAAAGTATAATTATTAATAATTTATCTAAAAGATACGGTATAATATAATAAAGAAAGCAATCTATGATTTAATAGTAGACTATCGAAACAACTATAAAAAACCATATAAATAAGTGAGGTGAACTATGAAAAAGAAAATTATTATAATAAGTATAATAGGAATAATATTAATTATATTAGGATGTATATTACTATTAGTTATACCACCTAAAGTAGATAATACAGAATATAAATTAATTGATAATTTAAAAGTATCTGTATATAGCAAATTAAAAGTAAAAGATTTAATCTCATCTATAAATGGAAAAATAATTACAAATAAAAAAATAAATACAGAACAATTAGGTAAACAGAAAGTATCATTTATCTATGAAAATAAAAATGGTCAAAAAAGAAGAGGAATATTTGATATTGATATAGTAGATGATGAAAAGCCATTAATATGGTTATCAGGAAGCTATAGTGCAAAAACCGGAAGTGATTTAAATTTAGAAAATGAAATATTTTGTGCGGATAATTATGATAATAACCCAACTTGTAAAATCGAAGGAGAATATGATTTAAATACAGCAGGAACTTACAATTTAACTTATGTCGCTATTGATAGTAGTAACAATGAAACAAGACAAGATTTTACATTAAATATTTATGATCCAGCACCAATAGAGGCAAAAGAAGAACAGCCGCAAAAAGAGCAAAAAGAAGCAGAACCAGTAGTAACAGCTTTTAATGATATTGTAAATACACATAAAGAAAAAAATACCGAAATAGGAATAGATGTATCAAAATGGCAAGAAGATATAAATTTTAAAAAGGTAAAAGAAGCCGGAGCAACCTTCGTAATGATAAGAGTGGGATCACAGCAAGGAGTACAAGGAGAATATATACTAGATCCTTATTTTAAAAAGAATATTGAAAAAGCAATTGAAAATAATTTAAAGGTAGGAGTGTATTTCTATTCATATGCCGATAGTAAAAAAGAAGCAGAACATCAAGCAAACTGGGTACTAAAACAAATTAAAGATTATGAAGTAGTCTTACCTATTGCCTTTGACTGGGAATGTTATAATAGTTTTAATCAAATGGAATTATCACTATTCGGACTAAACGAAGTAGCAGAGGCCTTCTTAGAAAGAGTAGAAAAGAAAGGTTATGATGGGATGCTTTATGGCAGTAAAAGTTATTTAGATAGTATTTGGAAATATCATAACTATGATGTATGGCTAGCTCATTACACAGAAAAAACAGATTATGATTCTGATTATGTAATGTGGCAATTATGTCAAGATGGTAAAATAGATGGTATAGATACTACCGTAGATATTAATGTATTATATAAAAATAAAGAAAAAAATAATTAACAAATTGACTGTAAAATACTGCTTTACTTATATCTCTTTTGCTATATAATGAGTTATAATTAATTTATAGTAATCGTTATAAAGTAGAAGGAGGATATATAATGAATGAAGAACAAAAACAAAATATTGAAAATGTCATTTTATTATTAGGAGAAAAAGCTGGTTACCAATCACAAGATGTTAAAGCAATAATTGATATGTATTCTCAACAATATAGTAATTATAATGTCGCAGTTTCAGATTTAGCACTAGATATATATGATTTATTTAGGAAGGATACAGAGTTAAGGGATTATGGATTGGATTTGCTAAGAGAAATTAGTCCTACTACTTGGAAAAATCGTGATGAGCAAATATGTTCGTGCGAAGATAGATTAACAAATAATATATTAAATCGCTCAGGAATGGACTTAGAAGAAAACCATAAAAATGTACTAGAATTATTCTCTTATATTTGCAATAAATTTCGTGAATTAGATATCGATTATTATCTAGTTGGAGGATTTCCTTGCTATTTAAAAACAGATGGTATATTAAGAAGATTTCATAGTGATATTGATTTTATGATTAATGAAAAAGATATCGATAAATTAGAACAATTAATAAAATATGAAAATTGGCATTTTTATGATAATAGACTAAATAGTAAGAAAGTATTAGATAAAAAAATAGATGATATTCCAATAGGGGAACATGAAATTATAGCAAAGGATGAAAACTCTACATTTCATATTGGAGGAGTTTGCTTTAGAAGAGGACCTGAAGGAGAATTGATTAACAGAGAATATTTTACTAGTGATACAGGAGAACCAATGGTAATGGAAATAGAAAACTCTCTAGAATTAACAAAATTAGAATACCCCGATGAATATTCTGAATTTAATGGTGTTTTATTTAAATCCTGCTCTTTAGAAAGTACTTATGTAAGAAAAAAATTAAGTGGTAGAAAAAAGGATATAGGAGATGTTAAATTCTTAGAACAATATATTGATAAAGACAAGGCACAACGCTATGAAACGTTGTTACTTACGGATAGAAAAATAAGAGTTTTACCAGCATCAAAAGAATTAGATATAAAAAGAAATAAATAACATAATGAAGTATCAAAAAATTATTTTTAAATATTTATTATTAAATTACTATAAAACCCAACTTAATAGATATAAGAAATAATATATTTTTAACTAAGGTATATATGATTTTATGTTATGATAGGAGATTAAAATGGATATAAATCAAGAATTATTAAACAAATTAAAAATAGAAATTAGAAAGAATGAAGAAGAAACTGTTGAAGAATATTATGGTGTTCAACTTGCACTTTATAAAGATTTAGATAAATATTTAGAAAGACTTCCAAATATTTATGATAAGATTTTATTATCACAATGGGCAAATAATTATAAAATAGTTAATCAATTAATATCAAATATTCAAATGGCTGAAGGGCAACAAAAGAAATATGATGAACTGCTATTAAATAATGCTGATTTAAATAAAACAATTGATCTTCGCATGTTGACATCAAAATATGCTTTTTTAGATGATATGTTAGATATGATTGTGACAAATAGAGATGTTCAAGAACAAATATTATCGTTGTCAGACGAAAAATTAGAAATATTTAAGCAAATGTACTCTAGGTTAGGAGAATTAGAAGAATATAGAGTTCCACAACTTACTGCCATATTGAATAGAATGGGAACTATAACTCCATTTAGTTCTTGGCAGAATAAGTTTTATAGATATAGCGAATTAGAAGAATCAATCTCTAATAATATGAAAAATGATAAATTTTTATCAGAAGAAGAAATAGATAATTTATTATATCTTTATACAACAAATTTAGTTTGGGATGTAAAAACTGCTGAAGATTTGACTAATTTTGTACATGAAGATGGAAAGTTTTATCAATCAATAGACCAAATGATAGATGAACAAGAACAGGCTGAAGAAAAGAATCCTGAAGTAATAAAAAATGCATTATTGCTTAAAACGTTTGGTATTGATTTAATAGGTGCCAAAGCAATTTGTGACAGATATGATTTAAACAGTATAGAAATAACAGATAACAATATAGATTTATTTACAATGTATAGAGCTATTATTGGAATACTAAAAGAAGATAATTCTGAATTGTTACTAAATGCTTATAAAGAATTTTCAAAACAAATGAATCCTAAACCAAATTTTATGAGAACTGTTGTATTTGAAAATGCCTTAAGAAAAGAATTCGCAAAAAAATTGAATCAGTCTGTATATAAATGTAATGGAACTCCTAATATAGTGAATGAAATACCAATATATGATGCTGGAACAGATTTTAAAATGATAGTAACAGCTATTGGTGCATATAAAAGTGATTTTGATTCACAGGAAAATTATAAAGATTATTGGAATAGTCCAAGAATTAGATCACATGGAAATTGTTGCAGTTTAATAGCCAATAATAATTTATCTATGGCGACCCCTAAAAATGTTATATTTGGTTTTTCGACTATGGATGAAAACATGTTATTATTAAGTTCTAGTAAAGATATTAATTCAACACCAGAGAGTAGAAAATTTAATATAGCACAAGAAGAAAGTAACGGAAGCAATAGAACTATTGATGGAAAAGCTATAAATTCATTACAAAGAATAGGACTTGGCATAGAATTTACTAATCCGGACATATTAATTAATAATACAAGAGGTGGATATAATGAATTAGTATATGAAAGAAGAGATTTATCTAGCAATCCTTTATTCTATAAGAAAAATCCTGATTATATAGTTTTTATAGAAGAATATGAAAATATAGATTCATATTTAGAATACTATAAAAATGATCCTGAGAAATTAGCATATTTAGAAGAGCAAAAAAGACTTCAACAATATCAATTCCAAGAATCATTAAAAGCAGCTAAAGATTTTAAAGTTCCAATTGTAAAAATAAATAGAGAAAAATGTGCCAAAGCTTCTATTTCACACATAGAGGAATTAATGAAACAATTTGAAGATACTAAAGACGCTAGTTTAATTTCAACTATAATATGTGAATTTGAAAACAATAGAGTTGGAAATCATGATATGCATGCTTTAATTAGAGATAAATATTTTTCAAAAGATACCATGAGTGAAATATTAAATAGAATTGAAAATACAATTTCTTCAATATCTGACTACAAAGAAAAAGATAATTTAATAGAAGAATATCATGATAGTTTATTAAAAGAACAGAAAAAAGTCCAAATATGTAAAAGATATAGAGAAAATGGCCAAACTAGTGGAATTGATTTTGATAAAACGTTTGAAAGAATAAATGCAATGAACTATGATAATTTGATGGTAGAAAAACAATCGGGAAAACCACTACCTATAAGGAGTAAGATATGATAAAAGAACAAGAAAAGAAAATAAGAGAAGAAAATTTAAAAATTAGTAGATGTATTATTAATATTTTTAAAGAGTTAAAAAATAAAAAAAGTACAAACAAATAAAGAAATATTTCAAATGATAAAGTAATTTCACGATAGGGTTATGAAAATCATCTGTTTGCCTTAATCTTAGAAATTTATATAGTAGCAAAAACGCCCATCTTAACATATTTTAATGTAGAGGTGAAAAAGACGAACGAAAGGAAAATAACTGGAGTTGTAGTAGACTCTGGTCATGGAGGAATAGGAGTATCCCAAAAATAGGACAATGACCATGAATATTGATAAATACAAGGAAAAGAGATGCTTTAGTAAGAAAAGTGTCTTTTTTAGTGATATAATAGATAACAATAACGAACGGAGGATTTTATGAATAATTATAACGAAGATAATAACAATGAAAAAGCTGAAGATTCATCTGTTGATATAAAAGAAATTGCAGATACTAAAGGAAAAACTTCATATTTACAGCTCTCTAAATTATAGAATTCTATTAATGAATGTTCACTAAAAAATATTATTAATAATGTAAATAATAAAAATGTATTATCTGATGTTTTAAGAAAACAGACTAATATATTACATATAATTAATTCGCCTATTTTAAATTTTCAAGTTCAATCATTTAAATTATCAACTATGTTATCTAATAATATATTGATTAATAAAGTAAGTCCTATAAGTAATGGGTTAATTAATGGTGTTACTAGTCAATTTAGTACAATAAATGCAGATCTAAACTAATTGATATCAAATCCTCTAATTGGTATTATGACACAAATTTCTGAAACTCATAGATCATTAATTAATGGTTTGTTGGGTTCTACAATAGTAGCAAATCCTTTATTTGGTTCATTGACAAAAGTAATTGATGGTATTAGAGAAGACCCTAACAGCATTGATAATTGGTATCATTATTATGATAAAATGAGCGAATTTTTTTGGGTTATTCCTTATAAAATGGAAGCTAAAGAATTACATAGAATTTTATCAATAACTATGACTGAAAAGGATTTTGATAATTATATTATTAAATATTTTAATAACTAATGACCATACGGTGCATGGTCATTAGTCTAGGGTTTAATTCCCCGTTGCTTGCAACGTAAGGCCGAACGTAGTATTATAAATACGAAGTGAGGGCGATGTTATGGGAGATAGTCAATAT
>DVGU01000009.1 GCA_018712565.1 Candidatus Faecimonas gallistercoris | reverse complement strand
TCAAAAAGAAATATTACCATAAGTATGACGTATTTTTACTGCCTATTGTCAAAAGTTTTCTCGGCATAAACACATCTCCGAAATTATATTAGGATTATTATAAAAAGTTGCACTTGACTTTTTAATTAATATCCTGTATATTATTTGTATACATAAATTTACAGATACTTCTATTTTTTGTGTTTGAAATATATAATTTTTTTGATATCTTTAGAATAAGAGAGGTGTTTTTATGAATCATAAGTGGTTAGTGTGCTTGGTTATTATTTTCTTTTTGACAACGGTAGTTTCTGTTGGTTATATAGGGTATACTATTTTTTTTGTATCAGAAAATGAAGTTACTGATGGAAAAAGTGATGATAATGATACAGAATTAGATATTAATAGTAGATTAGTTCAATCCTTATATCATAAAGTTGTTTTAGATGATGATACTTATTATAAATATTTTATGTATGAGGATTTGGATAGTTATGTAGTAAGTGATGCTAGTTCTTCTAGTAAACTTACCTTGGCTTATAATAATTTATATGCTATGGATATAAGAACATTATCTTCTGATACTTCTGATTTATCAAATCTACCAAGGACTAATAAGATTTCAGGATTGAATTATTCCTATGTTTTAGATACTGAGGAATTTAATAATGGATTTCATTCTTATTATACGATTTCATTTATTCCATTTACTAAAATAAATAATAGTTATCGGGATTTGTTTGGTAATGATGCTGTTATTGATAAATCTGTTCCTATTAAAACTGATTATTATAACGGAAGATATTATATTTATAATGAGGCTCTTGATGGTTATGTCCCTTATATCACAGAGGGTGGAGGAACTAGTGGAACATATTTTACTGGGAAAATAACTAAAGCATTAAAAAGAGATGGACAAATTCTTATTTATGAATATGTAGAAGAAATTCCAGTAAATGATGGAATTGAAGTTAGAAATCCTAGTACTTATGTTTATACATTTCAACTTGATGATGATGGTTACACATTTGTATCTAGAAAAAAGAAATAAATTGAGTAATATTTAGGTGTATTTTGTTTAGTATAAAGATAAAATATTATTAATATAGTTTTTTAATTTTTGATAAATATAGATGTTGCTATGGCAAAATATTTATTATATAATTAATATATAGAATTAAGATATGTGATTTATAGTAATAGTACAAGAGAGGAAATTAATGATTTTAAAAATAAAAAACGGTGATACCGTTTGCTTAAAATAGTTATTTAATATTTCATTTTGGAATATAATTGGAGGTTAAAATATGGCAGTATTTGATTTTATCAACCAATGTACTTATTCTAAACCAGCTGGGAATTTAAATGATATGGAGAGTCATCCTAAATTTGTTCTTATTCGTCGTGATGGAACAATACTTTATTCTGATACTAGTAATGATGAAAAAGAAATTACTATTCAAGGGCAGAAGGTTCAATGTAATAAACATGAACATTACTTGGCTAAATTAATTGAGAATTATTATCAAAATAGTGAAGAATTAGTGAAGATGGTTCAACAAGGGAATTATTTTGCACCTATTTTTGAGTTTTTAAATGAAGGAGATATTATATTTAATAATCTGACAATATATCAATTTCCTTACTTCTATTTATTTGGAGTTCGTGGACAATTATTGGTTCCTGAACAAATTACAAATCAGCAAAAAGAGTCATTACAATGGTTAGATTCTTATATTAAATTTTTTGGAGAAGTATCAGTAGAAGAATATCAAAATAATGATATTAATAGGAGAGTTAGTTATTGTGATAAGGGCTCTACGGCTATAATTAATTATTTTATGAGACATAATGAACATGAAAAAGTAAAATGTAAAAGTTATCATTATTCATAAATATATTATTGATTTTTAATTTATAAAATTTAAGTAGGTGAATTTTCTTTTAGTAGATGATTTCCTTTTTCACAGCGATTTCCCCAGGAATCTAATAATTTGTTTTCTTTTTTTACGCATATAACTTCACAGTTATTTGGGCATCCTGAGCAATTAATGCTGGTAGTTTCAAAATCTTTTTCTACAATGTCAAACGAAAAGTTTATTTCTGGCTGTTTTTTTGAAAGGATTGCTACTCCTAGAGCTCCCATAAGATGACCATTTTCATCTGTAATTATTTTTTCATTTAATATATTTTCAAAAGCTTTCACAACACCAATGTTTTTTGATACTCCTCCTTGGAAGATAATAGGGGATATTATTTTTTTCCCTTTTCCGACATTATTTAAATAGTTTAGAGCAACACTTTTACAAAGTCCGGCAACGATATCTTCTTTTTTGTGTCCCATTTGTGCTTTATGGACTAAATCACTTTCTGCAAATACGGTACATCTTGCTGCAATAGGGGTAGGGTTATTACTTGTTAGAGCGATGTTTCCAAATTCTTCTACAGGTATATCTAGTCTTTCAGCTTGACTTGATAAAAAGGCTCCGGTTCCTGCAGCACATAATGTATTCATAGCATAATCTACTACTACTTTATCTTTTAATAAAATTATTTTAGAGTCCTGTCCTCCAATTTCAATAATTGTTCTTATATCTGGGTACTTAGATAAGGTACCAATTGCATGGGCTGTGATTTCATTTTTTATAATATTGGCTCCTAATATTGTTTCTACTAACTTTCTTGCTGAACCTGTTGTTCCTACACCAACAATTTTATATTTTTTAGGTAATTTTTGTTTTAATTCTTTTAGTACTTCTTTTACTGCTTTTAAGGGATTCCCTTTTGTCCATAAATAAATACTTGCTAAAATATTGTTTTTTTCATCTATTATCACCCCTTTGGTAGAAATAGATCCAATATCTACACCTAAATATGCTTTATTCATTTTTATTCCTCCTTATAGTAATTAAATCTTTAAATGCCTCTAATCGAGTATTAATTCCTTCTGTTCCAGATTCTGCATCATAGGAGAAGAAAATAATCGGCATATTATAATCTTCACATACTCTTTGTATTATAGGTATAGCAGTAATTTCTGGAGTACATCCGAAAGGTTTGATATGAATAATACCATCATAGTTTTTTTTGCTTAAATAAAGGGCACGATAAATGTTATCTAATCCATCTGCACCTAATGTATATTTACAATATTTTTTTACTTTCCTTTTCATATGCTTTTTTATAAATCTTTTTTGCCACATTAAATATGATAAATTTGTAAATCTTTTTATTTCAATATGCTCCTTGGCTAATTCTTTTTCTAATTCATAATTTGAATATGGTTCCATAGATGTGTATAGTTCTCCTATGATTCCTACTTTAAGACAATTTTTAGGTTTATCTATTTTAATCCTTTTAAATTTTCTTTTGTATTTTTTATATAAAGAAGTTAATTTTATGATAGAGTTTGTGTTACTGAAATTATGTAACATTTTTTTCTTTGCTTTTTCGAAAGAACCTTTTTTTGTTTCAAAACCTATATTTTTTCTAATGATTTTATCTATTTGGTCCATGTAAAAAATAAATAGTATAGCGTATAAGAAATCGTGAAAAAATTTAAATAATGTCAGTTTAGGATTTATGTCTTTAAATATTTTATAAATTTCTGGCCAGTGAAGATTTTCTTTTTTTATTAATTTATAGAAAGTAAATTGATAACCTAAGTCTTTTAGGATTGTTTCTGTTACTTCTGCATAATAACGATACCTACAACCTCCCCCAGCGGTGAATAAGATATTTGCTCCTTCATTTAAGCTTTCTATAAAGTTTCCTAAATTATATTTAAATGGTATGCATACGGTATCTGGTGCATATTTTGTCCCTAATTCTAGAGTTTTTTTTGTAATGGGTGGTGGTATTATTACTTCTTGCTCTGTTAGCAATGTTAATAATTTAGAAAAAGGATAATAATAATCTCCTACGTGAGGAAAACTAATTATTTTTTTCATTTTTTTCCTCCTTTAAATTTATTAGAATATCAATGAAACTTTCTAATCTAGTAATAATTCCAGCTTCATTGTTTAAATCTTCAAAAATTAATGTAATAATGGGGATTTTTTTTATTTGATGAGTTATTTGTTCATTCATTAAAGAATCTGGACCACATGGGAAAGATGAAATTAAAATAATACCATCTACTAAGTTTTCATAATATTTTGTACTAGCAACGATTTCTTTGTTGTGTGTCCAGTGAATATCAGGAGCAATTTTTTTGTATTCTTTATTGATTTTTGTATGGTCTATTCTATCACTATAAATAATTGTAATATTATTTTCTAATAAAAATTTTTCTATTGTTTTTCCAATTAGGCTGTCATATAAATTATATGGATGACCAGCTAATAATATTTTTAATTTATCTTTAGCATTTATTAAATTTTCAGTTTGTTCTTTTTCTTGTTTTAGTCTTTTCATATGTTTAATTTTTTCAGCATATTTATAAGCTTTGTAGGTTTTTATGTATGAAAATCCTAATTTTTCTCCTAGACTTAAAAAGCCAAGTAATTGATAGTTTTTTTTAGAAACATCAACATTATAATTTAAAATATCAATATCAAATAAGTTATTTACTAAGTCATATAAGGCATTAAAATTTGTACAAACTTGTTCATGTTTTTCTAATGAAAATATTCTTGGTACTAGTATATAGTCACATTTATCTTTTAATTCAATAATATGTCCTAAATATATTTTTAGGGCTAAACAAGTTTCTGTTGGAGCAATTTTAGTTCCATTTTCTATTGTTTGTTTATTGGTATTGTTACTAATTATAATATTTACATCTAGTTTTTTGAAAAATTCAATCCATAAATCTTTATCATAATAATAAAGTAAAGCTCTTGGTATACCTATAGTTTTTTTGATAGTATCACATCCTCAATTTACTTTATGTATTAGTCTTTTAAAAAATAAGTTTTTCTTACGACAAATTATTTATTTTGATTTAATTCAATTGGAATTTATAGGAAGATATTTTCTATAAATAATTTTTTTCTAAAATAAAGAAGTTTAATTTGATTACCATTAGTTTTTATTTTGTGTTATAGTGGTGTTATAAAGGTATGAAAGTAGAAGTGGGGTAAATATATGGATTTTGAGATAAAACCTGAAGAAAAGATAGAAGCTTTAAAAGAAATATATGAATCTGAAAAAGATGAGGAATTACGCAAAATTATTTTATATCAAATTAAAGAAATTGAGGATTTCATTTATGTTAGAGATGAGTTGGAAAAAGGAATTAATGATTGAGTCGCAAAAGGTTGCTGAAGATTGCAAATGTTCTGCTTGTGGTGGTCAGTCTTCTAATGAAACTTTAGATTGTGCGTATTGTGGTAATGAAAACTTAAAATTAAAAGAGGAAATTAAAAAAATATCAGAAATCTTGGGAAATCTTAGTGAGGAAGAATTAAATGGTTCTTTTGTTATGATAAGTTTGATGAAATTAGGAAAATATAGTCGGCAGGTTTCTGATTTGACTGAGAGGAAAATTACTAATTCTTATTTATCTTGGTCTAAAAAGATTATTAAGGATTTAGTTAGTGCTAAAGAGTTATCTGTGGAAGATCAAGAATCACTTATTAATTTGTTTGGTAATGGAGATTATTGTCAAGATCAGGTAGCAACTATTTTGCAAAATTATATTATTGCTAATACTGCTAGTCAAGTTGCACATTATTCACCAGAAGTGGTATATGGTGCACTACAACAATGCTTTTGTCAGATTATTAAACCATTTGAAAAATTGGCAAAAATGGAGAAGGTCAAGTTGGAAGAAAATAAAGTGGGAGATACCTTGGCTTATACTGTACGTATTAATGAAACACACTTCGATAATTTCATTCATCACGGAGGTACTTCTATTTTGAATACGCTTGGTCATGAAGCACGTCACATCTATCAAAACTATAAACAGGTTCGTCGTATTGTAGAAGATAGGAATGATTTAATTATGTTTTATGAAAGTATAATTAGTAATAGAAATCAGAAAATTTATGATGATAATTATTTTCATATGTTATTAGAAATTGATGCTAGAGTGTATGGTTTGCGTTTTGAACAGAAATTTTCAGAAGAGATGTTTAATTTTTTTGATGATTCTAAGAAGAAGGAATATGCAGCAGATTATGCTCTACTTACTAGTTGTGATACTATACGAGTAATCGATGATAAAAAGATTCATTTGGAAGAGGAGGTTTTGTCTGTTTTAAATGAAGAGCCTGATTTATATGATCGATGTCCACAATTTCGTTATGAATTTGTAAAAGATAATGGTCATATACGATTTAAAACTACCCAGGAACTTGTTGATGATTATGTTTATCATGATAATTCTAAGAAAGATAATTTGTATCTTGAGCTAGTTGTTAATAGTAAGAATAGAGAAGATGCGATGAAAAATAGACAACAAACATCTTCAAATGTTACAATATAGATTACAAAATTTGAATTTTAGTAAAATTAGATATAAACAGAGAAAACTTGTCTGTTTATTAGTATAAAAATTATTGTGGTAAAATTAATTTAAAGTTATTTTTGAAAAGTATTAAGTTATTAGTAGATTTTAATTTAATTTTGAAATTTTTATGATAAATGCTAAAATTTTGTTAAAGTATGTTATAATGTTTAGAAGTGAGGAGTGGTTATATGAAAAATAAAAAAGTTTTTAAAGGAATAGTTATCGCTGTTTTAGTTGTTTTAGTTTGTGCCTTATGTTATTTTGCATCATCTGCTGCAAGTGCTAAAGCAGGGGAATCTTATAGTGATAGTAGTAACTCTACAGAACAGACTAGTAATGATGCTATGGATATGACTACTAGGGCGCAGGAAGAAAGTGCTAATGTTTCTGATGATGAAAAAAAGGATTTTAATGATATTGATATTGATCGTTATCTTGAATTATATGATGGTGATGAAAATGCTATAGTATTATTTTCAAGACCTACTTGTGGTTATTGTCAAATAGCAGAACCTATTTTACATCATATTGCTTATCAGTACGATCTTACTATTAATCATGTTAATACTGATGAAATGGATTCTGATGATGAGACCAATTTAGTGCAATCTGATGATTATTTTAGTGAAGGATTTGGAACGCCATTATTATTAGTGGTTTCTGATGGTAAAATTGTTGATAAAATTAGTGGATTGGTTGATACTGACACTTATGTTAAATTCTTTACAACTAACGGATTTATTGAGAAATAGGAGAATATTATATGAAAAGTGCTTATGAGTATGCTCTAGAATTTAAAAGAAGACATCCAATGACGGTTGCATGGAGACTTAAGCAAAACGCATCGGTTGTTGATAAACACATTAATCCTGATGAACATGTATTATATGCTTTTGCAGCTCAAAAAAATAACAATCCTTTTAATATTTGGGGAAGTGCTGTGATAGCAATTACTAATAAAAGGATTTTGATTGGAAGAAAAAGAGTTGTTATTGGTTATTTTCTAAATTCTATTACGCCAGATATGTTTAATGATTTGAAAGTTACTAGTGGTATTATTTGGGGAAAGATTTATATTGATACGATAAAAGAATTTATTGCTCTTTCGAATATTTCTAAAGATGCTTTAGATGAAATAGAAAGTGCAGTTTCTTCTTATATGATGGAAGAAAAGAAGCAGTATTCTCTTAATGTGGGACAACAATAGCTTTTTTTTCTTCTTTTTTTTTGGTATACTGTTATAGTAGGTGAGGAGAATGAAGAAAGTTTTACCTGTTTTAATATTACTTGCTTTTATAGCTTTTTGCTATCGGTTTATTGAAACTTTTTTTATTACTGAACATACTATTAATTATTCATTAATTTCTAGTGATCAGCGACATTATAATATATCAGAAGAGTATAGAAAGAAAGGAAACCAGCATTATTATTCCTTTGTTATAAAAAATAAAAAAAAGGAATATGTTGTTTCTATAGAGGAGAATTTAAAAAAACAAGATAGAATTATTACTGATATCAAATATTATAAGAAAGATAATTTAGAATGTATTTTTCCAATTTATAAAAAAAATCATACTTATGACATGTCATGTTTATTGGATGGGGAACAAGTTAGTTCTTATTATTTAGTAGAAACAAAAAATGATAGTTTTTCTGCGATTTCGAAGAAGTTTGTGGAAGATGGTTATGATGAGATTTTTTATAATTATAATTTAAAGCCTAAGAAAGAAGGAAGTCTTTTAGTATATTATGATTATATTCCTGAAGGTTTTATTTTTACTAATTGGAATTATAGGGGTATTAATATTATTACTTCCGATGGGGTAAAGAAAGAATTGTTTTTAAATGATGACCATTATGAAAATACTTTATCTGTTGTAGCGGGAAAGTATTATATTACAGTTAATACAGATAATGAAGAAGAACAGTTAAATTATTATCAACTTATTTTATATGATTTAGAAGAAGAAAAAAAATCATTAGTTGATATGGAAATATCCCAAGATTCTTATTTTAATGGAGTTGCTGATGGAATTGTATATATTACTGATCCTAAAGAAGAAAAACAGTATAAACTAAATCCGAAAGATAAAAAGTTAGAAGAGGTTTCTAAGTTAAAAGTAATTTCAAACTTTAAGATAAAGAATGCTAGTAAGAATTTTTTTGATAGTCCAAAAGTTGATGATTGTCGTGTTTCGAATCAAAAAATAACAGAATTGTATCATACTAAGGATATTCAACAAGATGGGGATAAGTTTTATTTTAAGACAGATGATGGTAAGTTATACCAAGTTATTCAAAAAAATTATGAACATCCTGTTTTGTTATGTCAATTTGATGATATAAAAGAGTGGCAGGTGCATGACGGTGGGGTTGCTTTTGTAGTGGATGATGTATTATATTTTTATAGTGATTACTATGGTTTAAAACCTATTTTGATAAATCCAGAACTTCAATATAATTTTAAAAATATCAATCATTTTATTAGAGAGGAATAAATTTTTCTCTTTTTTCATATATTGGATTAAGAAAAATATAAAATATTGTTGAAATTTTGGTTTTCCTTTGATATAATCATAAGTGCGAATGGGGCTTTAGCCAAGTGGTAAGGCGTGGGTCTGCAACACCCTGATCACCGGTTCAAATCCGGTAGGCCCCTCCATGCGGATGTAGTTTAGTGGTTAGAATACGGCCTTGCCAAGGCTGTGACGGGGATTCGATTTCCCTCATCCGCTCCATAAAAAAATAACTTACGGACTGTAAAATGTTCGTAAGTTTTTATGTGTGCCGGGCATGGCATATAGCTAGGTGGTGAAAGTCCACTATACACGTCGGTATCTGCGAAGTATTAGGGAAGCGCAACGCATCAACAGTGATGTTGGGGCTAAAGGAAGCGTGAAACAAAA
>DVGU01000063.1 GCA_018712565.1 Candidatus Faecimonas gallistercoris | reverse complement strand
AAAAATAATGCCACGATGATTTTTGCGTGTCATAATTTAAAGAAAATGGCAATGTGGAGATGGAAAAGTAGTCCAAATACCAACGAAAATAAGGATGTTTTTTACAGAATATGGGAATTTTTAAAATTTATTAAACAAAAAGCGATATGTTTGAATTAAACATACCACTTTGTCAACAGTCTGAAACCGATGGTATCGGTTTTTATTTTTTACTAGTTGCAGTTAATGTATCTTTTCTTTGATTTAATATGTTTAGACTCTCTGGATCTTTTTCTTGCCAGTTTGTTATTATTTGTGTTGTAGCAACTTCAGCTACTGGTTTTAATCTTTCTTCTAACTCAGAAGGTAGAGCAGGATAGAAAAGAGATCCTTGTGCTATTGATGTAGTCATATCTTCTTCTGAATTTATTTTTTGTTCTTTTAAATATGCTTCTACTCGTTGATGATAACTTTCTTCTAGTGTTTCTTCATTTACGGAAACTCCTATCGAATTTAGAATAGGGGTCAAGAATAACAAATCACTTCTTACTTCATTCCAGCCGATTAGTTCTACTGGAGCATATTGTCTTAGTTGTTCTCTTTGTACTTTCTTTTGAAATGTTTTTTCATTGGAATTATCTTGTACCCAGCCATCATGAATTATAGATAAAATATTTAATTGTTGTTGTTCCGTAAGGTTTTCTGATTTTTTCGCAACAGTTACGAAAATACTTGCGGTTTCAGGGCCATTTACGACAGCTTCAAAAAATTCTAATGTTTCTTCTTCTGATAGATTTACTTGTTTTGCTAGACCAACTACAGCATGTTTCATTGAATTTAATGCATAGACTTGGCTTTCTAGTTCATTCACACTTTCTGTGTTTATTTTTTTTGTTGCCTCTTCTTCTGATAGGCCATTCCAATTCATCAATGCAGCTTTTGCTACTGTTTGATATGGGGTTGGCATATAATCATCTCCTTTTCTTTATTATAACTTTTTTTTCGATATTTTGAAATCTTTTTCTGTTGCAAAAAACAAATTCTTACTATATAATAAGTATAACTTCTTTGGAAAGAGTATATTTTATGGATTAAATAGAGAGAGTATGGTTGGTGGAAATACTTTATGAAATAAGATAGAAGACATCCAGTTCGTGGAAGCGGTTAACCTCGTTATTGGTTATTAATAAGTATAAATTAAGGTGGCACCACGGAAATATTTCGTCCTTAGAGGTAGTCATCTTTTTATTTTAGGAGGAGATTTTATGATACAGAGACCAAAGGGTTGTAATGATATTTATGGAAGAGAAGCTAAGATTTGGAAGTATGTAGAAAGTATAATTGACGCAACGATGGAGAAGTATAATTATACTTATATTCGTACACCAATATTTGAGTCTACTGAATTATTCCATCGTAGTATTGGGGAAAGTACGGATATTGTTACAAAAGAGACGTATGATTTTGTTGATCGTGGTGGCAGGAATATGACACTTCGTCCTGAAGGTACTGCTGGAGTATGTCGTAGTTATGTTGAGAATAAGATGTATGGCGATCCAAATCAACCTGTCAAGGTTTATTATAACGGTACGATGTATCGTTATGAAAGACCTCAATCAGGTAGGGATCGTGAGCTTACTCAGTTTGGAGTGGAAGTTTTGGGAAGTGATGATCCTTTTATTGATGCTGAAGTTATTTCACTTGCGGTTAATATTTACAAGATGTTAGGATTAAAAGAGATTAAAGTTAATATTAATACTTTAGGAGATAAGGAGTCTCGTGATATGTATCGTAAGGCTTTAATTGATTATTTTAAGCCGCATATTGGAGAACTTTGTGAGGATTGTCAAACTAGATTTGAAAAAAATCCACTTCGCATTCTTGATTGTAAAGTGGATAGTAATAATGAGTTATTAAAGAATGCTCCCAAGACTATTGATTATTTAAATGACGAAAGTCGGGAACGCTTTGAAGCGGTTAAAGATTATCTTGATATTATGCAAGTTAGTTATGAAGTAAATCCTAATATTGTACGTGGACTTGATTATTATAATCATACTGTATTTGAAATAGAAGCAAAGGTGAAAGGATTTGGTTCTAATAATGTTATAGGTGCAGGTGGACGTTATAATCATTTGTGTAGTGATATTGGTGGTCCAGAAACTCCTTGTATTGGATTTGCATCAGGTATTGGTAGACTTGTTATGGCATTAGAACTTGAACAAGTAAAATTACCAATCGTTGAGGATGTTGATTTATTCTTAATGTATGTCAATGATGAGGAAAAAAAATATGCAGCTTATTTAGCACAAGAGTTGCGTATGGCTGGATTTATTGTTGATACAGAATATACTAATAGAAGTTTGAAAGCACAGTTTAGGCAAGCTGATCGCTTACATGCTAAATATATAGCAGTACTTAATAGTGCAGATTTAGATAATAATGAAGTTAAAATAAAGAATAACAAAACAAAAGAAGAAGAAATTATTAGTTTGGATGTTTTAATTTATTATTTAGATGAAAAGTTAAATACTGGATTAGAAGGAGTCGATGATGATTGTTGTCATGGTGAATGCGACGGTCATTGTCATTGTACAGATGAAGATATCTAAGGAATTGTTAGAAATAGCAAAACAAGAAGTTCTTTCTTCTTCTCATTCTTGGCTAGATTATGATAACGTCAAAATGAATTTGGAAGAAAAAGGGTTTGTTATTGATGAAGTTGAAAAAGCTAATTATAAATCTAGATTAATCTTTAGTAAAGATGGAAAAATTAAAGTAATTAGTCTTAATATGGACCAATTATATGGAATGGATTTATATAAGTTTTTATTACAAGAGTACTGTTTGTATTTATTGAATCCAGAGGTTGGTAAAGGTAAAGGGTTTGTTTTAGGATTTAATACTTCAGGAGAAGGAAAAAATAAAGCAAAGCGTTTATATGTAGCAATTCGAGATGAATCTGTTTTAAAAGAGTTTGGTTCTGGTTACGAAGTGAGTCAGAATGATCAAGTAAATCAAAATAAGAAAAGGTGATGTGGATGAAAAAAATTAATAATGGGTCATTGACCATTAATCATGTGAATGAACAAGTAAAATTATATGGCTGGGTCCAAAAGAAAAGAGATTTAGGTGGCGTATGTTTTATCGATTTACGTGATCGTAGTGGTATTGTTCAATTGGTTGCTCGTGAGGGAGAGTGTTATCAAATAGCTAGTACATTAAAAAGTGAATCTGTGTTGATGGTTACTGGTGTTGTTTGTGAAAGAGAAAGTAAGAATAAGAATATTTCAACTGGGGACATTGAAGTAGAACTTACTCATATTGAAGTTTTGAATTCTAGTAGTGATTTGCCTTTTGAAATCAGTGATGATACTACTGCTTTAGAAGATACACGTTTAAAATATCGTTATTTAGATATTAGAAGGAATTGTATTAAAAATAATTTAGTAGTTCGACATAAAATTATGATGGCAGCTCGTAAGTTTTTAGATAGGGAAGAATTTATAGAAGTTGAGACACCAGTGTTATGTAAATCTACTCCTGAGGGGGCAAGAGATTATTTAGTTCCTAGTCGTGTTAATAAAGGTAGGTTTTATGCTCTTCCACAGTCTCCACAACTTTTTAAACAACTTTTAATGGTTGGGGGTATGGAGAGGTATTTTCAAATTGCTAAATGTTTTCGGGATGAGGATTTAAGAAGTGATCGTCAACCTGAATTTACACAGATTGATTTAGAGATGAGTTTTGTAAATGAAGAAGATGTTATGAATTTAACTGAAAGACTTCTTAAGGTTATTTTTAAAGAAGTCAAAGGAATTGATATATCTTTACCACTTCGTCGTATGAAATATGATGAGGCAATTAAATTATATGGTTCTGATAAACCTGATTTACGTTTTGATATGCCAATTTATGATATTGGTTGTGTTTTTGATAATACTGAGTTTGGTGTATTTCAAAAGGTATTATCAGAAGGTGGTATTATTAATTGCTTGGTTGCTAAAGGTGTGGCCAGCCAATATTCTCGTAAGAAATTAGATCAGCTTACGGAGTATGTTAAAAAATATAAAGCTAGTGGTCTTGCTTATTTAAAAATAGCAGATGTCGTAAGTGGGAGTATTGCTAAAGTGGTCAGTGAAGAAGAAGTGGCTAGCTTAAAAGATGTCTTATCTTTAGAGGATAATGATTTAGTATTGATTGTTGCTGATAAAAATTATAATATTGTAAAAACTGCGTTAGGGGCACTACGTTGTAAATTAGGAAAAGATTTAAATCTTATTAAAAAAGATGATTATCAGTTGTTATGGGTCGTTGAATTTCCTTCATTTGAGTGGAGTGAAGAAGAGGGACGTTATTTAGCTTGTCATCATCCTTTTACTGCCCCTCTTGATAGTGATATTGATAAGTTAATTACAGATAAAAAGCATTGCTATTCCAAGGCTTATGATATTGTTATTAATGGCTATGAAGCTGGTGGAGGATCTATTCGTATTCACGATGAGGCGGTTCAGGAGAAGATGTTTGAAGCATTAGAGTTAAGTGCTGATGATGTTTGTGAGAAGTTTGGGTTCTTTGTTGAGGCATTAAAATATGGTACTCCTCCCCATGGAGGCCTTGCTTTAGGACTTGATAGATTAACAATGTTACTTACTGATACTGATAATATTCGAGATGTGATAGCCTTTCCTAAGACGACTAGTGCAAGTTGTTTGATGAGTGAGTGTCCTAATGTTGTTTCTTCAGAACAATTAGAGGAATTGGCAATTTCGGTTAATGAGTAGAGTTATCTTTTGATAATTCTTTTTCTTTTCTTGTATTTAACTTTTAGTTTTGTTATACTGTTTTTATAAAGGATATGAGGATATGGTAGAGAAAAAGAATAAAAAGCCAAAGACAAAAAGAGTTTCTAAAAAGTTAAAAATATCTGATATAAAACGAGGTGAGGGAGCAACACTTACTCATTTATTACATCGCATTAAGTCTAAAGAAGTTGAACTTACTGCAGGTTGTGTTGTTTTATGTTTAGTTATTATTTTAACAAGTTTATATTTTGTGTTTTCTGCAGTTCAAAAACCAAGTGATTATAATACTATGAAAGTTGGTAATTTTTCAGTATCTTTCAATGATATAGGAGATAGTTTAGGTAATATTGTTAATTTGACGCCTATTAATCCTATGTCTGATTTAGATGGGGTAAAAAGTGAAGCATATGAGATAGAAATTAAAAATAATTCTTCTTCGAAACAAAGTTTTCAAATTCAATTAAGAAAAGATAGGGCTATGATTATAGAAGATGATTGCGGAGATTATCAGTTAGATAGTCGATATCTACGTTATCAAATTAATGATGGAGAAATTCAGTCAGTAGATGGTGCAAAAAAAGCTCCTATTTTGTTTTCTTACTTTTTAAAGGCAAAAGAAAAACGAATTGTTAAAATTCGCATCTGGGTAGCACAAACATTACCAACTGAGTATTTACAATATCATTATCATGGAAAATTAATGGTTAAAAGTTTAAAAGATTTGGATTAGTTAGTATGTTTATTTATCAGAAATTCTTCTATAATATTAGCGGTTAATATAGGGTATTCTAAATAAGAGAAATGGTCTGCTTCGGGATAGATAATTAGAGCAGAGTCTCTTATTTTTTTGTTTATATATCTTGCGTCTTTTATAGGAGTATCTTTATCTTTTTTTCCCCAGATTAATAATGTTTCGCTTTCTATGTAGGATAAGTAGTATTTTAAATCTTCTTTTATGACATTTTGGAAGGTCTGATACATTTCTTTAGGTAATACTTTATAATCACTAGAACCGAATATTTTTATTAGTTTTTGATGGTATGTTTCTTTTAATTTTTTAGGTAGGATTTTTTTGATTGATTTTAATAATTTATATATTTTTTCTTTTAACCATATTCTGGGAGCTTTTTTTCTTTTTATACCTGCAATATCTATTAAAATTAGTTTGTCTATTTTTTCTTTATAATATCCTGTTAAAAGAGTGGCAATTCTACCTCCAAAAGAGTGGGCAATGATTATGGGATTTATGATTTTTTTATCCGTTAGAAAATCTCTAATTATATTTGTGTAGTCGTAGATTGTGAGATTATGATTTGGAAAAGGACTGTTTCCAAAGCCAGGGTAATCTATAATATATACAGTAAAGTTATTTTTTAGCCAGTTTATTAAATAATCAAATGTTTTTCTAGTGTTTCCCCAACCTGGTAAAATGAGAATTGTCTTTTCACTTTTACCATATTTTTCGTAATAAATGGAGTAGTCATCTTTATTGTAGTACATAATATCACCTGTTATAGTTTATTCTTTTTGTCTAATTGTGTTAAATTGCTTGTATGGATTGCTTTTTCTGTGGTATACTATATTTGTCAAGGAGATGCGAGACCTGTTCTCATATAAAACCGACTAAAGTGACGATACGGGAGTTTTGATCAGTTATCGGTGTTGAAGACCTATTTTTAATAGGGATCCTAATGATAGCGTAAGAACACCCACCTGTAAATATGCAGGTTTTATCGTTGGACAGAACGCTTTCCTTGATTTTTTATTGCAATTTTTTAGGTTTTGTGGTATAATAAGCCCACGAGGTGAAATGGCTATGTTAGTATTACCTATTGTTAATCGTAATCGTGTGATGAATGTTCAAATTAGTTTAAAAGATGCTGCTAAGATTCATCGTAGTGTTATTTTAGAAAATACAGGAGAAAGTGAGGTTGTTGTAAATCAACAAAACTTTTCTGACTCTAGTTATTTACAGGACAAGGAAGAAGGCGGTGTTGTTAAATTTATTAGAAATTCATCTTTAATTAGTAAAAATGACTTTTTAGTTACCACGAGGGAAGAGGCAGATTCTAATCGTTACGATGTCTATCAAGTTAAACAACCTCCGAAATTTGTTAATTCGGCTTTGGATAATTTATATGCTAATGTAGTTACAGACATGAGAAAACAAATTCCTAATGTAAAAAGAGGTCGTTATATTTCTTTTGAAAAATTAGGGATGAATCAATATTTAACGGAAGACAAAATTAATACACTTCAACAAATTGTTAAAACAGAGCAAGATCGTGGCCGTTGGCCTAGGCTATTTGAGAAAGCTGGAATTGCTGATTTAGCTCAGACAATAGAGTTTTTAAATCATTTTAATCTTACTGTCATTAGTGATACAACTCTTCCAGAGGAAACGTTACAATCGATGTTGCAAGCGTTTGAACCTTTGCAGACACAAGAATATCGTAATTTGAAAAAATATTATCATATGGCTCAGGCCAATCAGCAGATTTATTCTCGATTATCTTTAGTATATCATTTACTTTATAATGAACCATATCATTTAATTACATCAGATAAAAAGCAAAATAAGAATCATCATATTATTGAGACATCACAGGCAAAACAAAAAGTTAAGATACCAAACGAAGTTTTAGGAGAAAGTATAGAGTATGGAAAAACAGCCTAATTTTTTATCTAGATTAGAAGTTTTAGTAGGAATGGATAATTTACAGACTTTAAAAAATAAGTCTGTTTTCATTTTAGGTCTTGGTGGTGTTGGTGGTTACGTTTGTGAAGCCTTGGTTAGAAGTGGTATTGGTAGAGTTGTTTTAATGGATTTTGATTCTATAGATATTACTAATATTAATCGGCAGATTATTGCTTTACATTCTACGATTGGTAGATTAAAAGTAGATGTTATGAAAGAGAGAATTTTGGATATTAATCCAGATTGTCAAGTTGATGTTTATGATAAATTTTTAGATGATGATTTTTCTATAATAGATGATATTCATGTTGATTTTATCGTTGATTGTTGTGATACAGTTTCTACAAAGAAAAAAATGATATCGTATTGTATTATGAAAAAAATACCATTTCTTACTTGTCTGGGTACAGCTAAAAAGCTTGATCCTAGTTTGTTAGAAATTACAGATTTATCTAAAACATATAATGATCCACTTGCTAGAATTTTGCGAAAATATGTAAAAGATAATCATATTACTTCTAAAATTCCTGTTCTTTTTTCTAGTGAATTACCTGTTAATGTTAAAGAGTTGGGATCTACAGCTTTTGTACCTAGTAGTGCTGGAGTTTTGATTGCTAGTTATGTAGTCTCTTATTTTATCGATAAAAAAAAGAAATAGTCTTGGCTATTTCTTTTGTATGTGTGCCGGGCATGGCATATAGCTAGGTGGTGAAAGTCCACTATACACGTCGGTATCTGCGAAGTATTAGGGAAGCGCAACGCATCAACAGTGATGTTGGGGCTAAAGGAAGCGTGAAACAAAATCGT
>DVGU01000062.1 GCA_018712565.1 Candidatus Faecimonas gallistercoris | reverse complement strand
TTCTTACTTTTATGATCTGAATTATACCAAGTCTCTATCATTGTTCTTTCTGCATAAGTTAAATGTTTATATTTTTTATTATTTCTGTTATAATTTAAAAGACACATATTAATTACCTCCAATGTTAATTCACACTTACATTGTATCATAGGTAATTCTATGTGTCTTTTTTTTTGCCCTTTTCGGACACTTAATTTTTCAATTTATAACTTGATCATCAAAGTCAAGAATTAACCAAGGAAAAATTACTATCACAAACCCTAAATCGTTTAATTGAAAATATATTAGATAGTAATTATGAAATAACAGAACAAGAAATTAAAGAACTATTTAATCAACAACTAAAATTAATAAAAAAAGCAAATGAAGAAAAACAAAAAACAATTAGAAAAATATTATTAGAAAAATTACAACAAGAACAAGATAATTATATAAAAGACTGGAACGTACTAGAGGAGACGAGAATATGTTAAGAAAAATATTAGATAGTAAATACTTTCAAATACCATATAAAATATTAAAAACAATCATAATTATAGTAATGTTTTTATATTTAGCTTTTATTATTGTACAAAGAATATCAGGAAACCAAAGTATTCTAGGATATCGTATCTTTACAGTCGCAACTGGAAGTATGATTCCTAAATATAATATCAATGATGTTTTAGCAATTAAACAAATAAATACAGATGAATTAAAAGTAGGGGATGATGTTACTTATTTAGGTAATAGATATGATGTTAATGGGAAAATAGTAACTCATAGAATTATAGATATAAAAACAGAAAATGGTAAAAAAATATATATTACCAAGGGAATTAATAATACAGTAGAAGACCCAGCTATTGAAGCAAGTCAAATCTACGGAAAAGTAATAGGGAAAATACCAATAGTAACACAAATTAATCATACTATAAAAAATCAATATGGATTTTTCTTTCTAATTTTTCTTCCTATAGTAATAATAATATTTTTAGAAATTGCTGATACAGTAACCGAAATAAAACGGGGAAAAAAGGATGTTGAAGAAAATGGAGAAACAGAAGAAGTTATCTAAATTTACAACAATTTTAAATAACTCAAAACAAAGAAAAAAAACAATTATTCGTAGTATTGTATTAATTATATTTTTACTAGGAGTAAATACCTTTGCTTGGTTTACTTATGTTTCTAATGTAGATGTATCCATTAATGGTAGTGTAATATCCTGGGAGATAAACTTTTTAGATGAAAATGGAGCGACTAATAATGTAGATGTAGAAATTACGGATATGAAACCTGGAATGCTTAAATTTGAAAAAGATATTGAGATTATTAATCGAAGTGATATAGGTGCTGAGATTAATTATGAAATAAAATCAGTAAAATTTCTAGGAAAAGAAATATTACAAGGACAAACAACAGAAAATATAGTAAATAGTTTAAAAAATGATTATCCCTTTATATTTAATATAGAAGTAGATAATCCACAAATGGAAATTGATAGTAAATCAACATTTAAGGCAACTATGGACTGGAATTATGAAGAAGACCGTTATTATAAATTAAACTCACTATATGAGTATGACCCTTCAATATATTATTATTCATTAACTCAAAATACATATCAAATAGATAATACAGTAACACAAGAAAACTTTGTTTTTAAAGTAGAAAATGGTCTTTATATAGAAAAAGATGATGCCGATACATTCTTCGGAGAGGCTTGTGGGGCATATGAAAAAGATACCAATAGTCCATGTCTAACGGTATCGCTACATTTATCAGTTACACAAGCAAATTAATTTAATTGACTAAAATGTAAAGTAACCTTCATCAAAGCTTGACTAGAATCATCTATTCCAACTTGAGTATCAGCTTGATTATCCATCTCTCCATTAGTATCATCCCATACTAAATAAATTTTAAAAACATATTGATCTGTATTTCTAGGTATTTTTTGAACAATTCCCGTATCAGCGGAATAAGTTAATCGACTAGAATTATTATCAGGATTTATTTCATAGGATAAAGTCTTTAAATCAGAAATACTAGAATCACTCGCAACATCAGAATGAATTACACATTCAAAAGCAACATCAACATCACTAGCATCAATAGTAATAGTATAATAACCTTCTACACCAGGAGCAATAACTCCAGCACTATTATTTTCACTTTCTAAAAAAGTAGGTTCAATAGTCGTAGTAAGTGTTTTTTTATTGGCAATATCTTCTCCATTAACTTTAATATTCCATCCTGCGATATCAGAAGAAATATTACCCTCAATTCCTCTACGGTATTTTGCATAAGAAGATTGAAATAAATAAATAAGACAACAACTAACAATAATAATAAATAAAATAATAAAACGAATATCTTTTTTCTTATTCATAAAAACACCTACCTTATACTTAAATTTTATCATAAAAGAACAATTTCGCAAAGTTAGTAGTGTCAAAGAAAAAAAACAAATATTAAAATAGTTTACGGTAATAATAAAAATATGATATATTCATAATAAGGATGTGAAAAATATGACAAAGAAGATAGTTGTTTTAATATGTATGGTAACATTATCTTTTGTATTAACCGGTTGTGATGGGACAGTAACAAGAGAAATAAGACACGCAGGATTTACTTTATCATCAGATGAATTTGCATGTTCTACTTTCATGCCAGAAGAGAAAGAACAAGAACCATCAGATAGAATTATTTATAGTGATGGATCTTATGCAATAACAGAAAAAGGAAGATTGTATGAACTTTCTTTATCTCAACCATATAGTAATAATGAAAACTGTAAAGAAATAGAATTTTCAATAGATATTATTGCATATATGGATGGAACGGTTTTAAAAGGAAATGATAATAAATTATATTATGCACCAGGAACAACGAATGCGACTCCATTAACAGAAATCACAGCAAATGATAGCAATTATCAATTATATAATTTATTATTAAGTAATGAAAAAGTAGTAAAAGTAATTACAGTAGATTCCAACAAAGGAATATATTATGTATTAGAAAATGATGGAACAGTATATCAATATACTTTAACAAGAAAAGATTATAATTCTAATTATACAATAACTGCAAAAACACCAGTTTATGATGAAGAAGACTATGGTGAAATTATTGATTTCAACTATGCAGGAGATTCTACCGCAACATATCTTAAAACAACAAGTAAAATTTATCGCATGCAAGTAACAAATGAAGATAAATGCAGTAAATATGCAGATGTGGAATGTAAGTATAAATTAAAAGAAGACGAAACCCTAACTAAGTATTATCAAGATAAGATTTTATACTATGGACCAAGTATCTTAATAACAACATATGGAAAAGAGTTTACACTATCACAGTAAGCTCTTTTTTCTATGGCTTAAGCAGTGTAAACTTGACAGTTAAAGAAATTTATGATATACTACAAGCCATTAAAAAAGGGGGGGAGAATTTGATGAATCAAAAATTGTCAGAAGAAATATGGATGAGGGCAATACTAAAATGGAAAAGACTCCATCCTGAAAGACTTTATTTAGATATTAAGAGGAATGAAACAATAGACCTAGAAGGGATAGGAGAAGTAAAAATAGGTAGCAAAATAAATAGACTAAGAACAATTTATAAAGCTATGCAAGAAGAAAAACATTGTGGAACTTTTAAAGATTTAACAGAAGAGACAATAAACTGGTATAAGGAACAAGGAATGATTTGGGACTACGAGAAATGGCAAGAAGAAGTATATAAAAAGGCAATATTAAAGTGGAAAAGTCTTCATCCAGAAAAAGATTATTTAGATATAAAACAAAATGAAACAATAACCCTAGAAGGCATAGGAAAAGTAGAAATAGGAAATAAGATTAGCAATATGAGACAAATATATAAAGTCATGCAAGAAGGAAAACATTATGGAACTTATAAAGATTTAACAGAAGAAGAAATGGCTTGGTATAAAGAACAAGGAATGATTTGGGACTACGAGAAATGGCAAGAAGAAGTATATAAAAAGGCAATACTAAAATGGAAAAGACTTCATCCAGAAAAAGAACATTTAGATATCAAACAAAAAGAAACAGTAAACCTAGAAGGCATAGGAGAAGTAAAAATAGGTAAAAAAATATTTATTATGAGACAAATTTATATGGCTATGCAAGAGGGAAAACATTATGGAACTTATAAAGATCTAACCAAAGAGACAATAAAGTGGTATAAAGAACAGGGAATAATTTGGGACTATGAGAAGTGGCAAAAAGAAGTATATAAAAAAGCAATACTAAAATGGAAAAGACTCCATCCAGAAAGCCTTTATTTAGATATTAAGGTAAAAGAAACAATAGACCTAGAAGGCATAGGAGAAGTAAAAATAGGTCAAAGGTTAAATAATATGAGAAAAATTTATAAAGCTATGCAAGAGGGAAAACATTATGGAACTCACAAAGATTTAACCGAAGAAGAAATTGCTTGGTATAAGGAACATGGAATGATCTGGAACCTTAAGGAATGGAAAAAACAAGCAAAACCAAAACAAACAAAACCAAAACAACAAAAGAAACAGACACAATTAGAAAAATATACCGAAATGTTTCATGGAGATATAGAAAAAGCAGAAAGAGTAATAAATTGTTTAAACAATTTAAGAAAAAAACGCCAAGAAAAACAAAAAACTACTTGGAATATAAATAATATTTTAAAAGAATTTGATGTAAATGAAGAAAAATTATTAAAACAGTTAGAAAAAACAAGAACTAAAGGAAAAGAAAAAGGTCCAGTTCTAATGAAAGAAGATGAGCCACTTAGAAAATTTTGTATTGATAACGGTTATAACTATGAAGTAATATCAAGAGCAGTAAAACTTCATAAGATTTTACCTAACTCTAACTTAGAAGAAATAATAAATCGAGTAATTATAGATTATAATCATCATGGACAACAAAAACCATCTACTTGGATTTATGAAAAATATGGAAATCTAGTAAAACATATATTAACCAATTTAAATTTAGATTCTTCTGCTATCTTAAAAAACATGACAAAAAACATAGTAACACTAGAAGAAGCAATTAGACATGATGCATTCTTAAGATGTAGAAAAGAAGATAGTAATTTTTGGTTAGAAGAACCTTATAATTACTTAGTAGAACAATTAGATAGTAGAAAAGGTAAAGAACAAGTCACAACAGATATTATAGAAACAGGAAAGACTTTAATAAAAGATTATCATTTAACAAGAGAAGAATTTTCTATTTTAGTAGAATCATTTGGAAGATATGCGAATGCTATCAGAAGATATCAAATGTATGATGTAGGATTAGAAACTAATGAAGAAAGAAGAATAGAGAAAATAAGAGCTTATCAAATGCCAGAAGAAGATATCGAAGAAAGCTTCTTTATGCCATTACAATTTGAAAATGGAGTATTATTAGGAAAACAAAGTGAACTATATCAAAGAAGAAACCTAATGAGACAATATATCATAGATTGGAATGAATATAGTGATTCTGAAAAAAGAGAATTAATTAAAGAAAATAAATTTACTATACCAGAAGTAGAATATATGGAAAACACAAGAAAAGAAATCGATAAAACAATAAAGAGGACAAAAGTTTACAGAAAGTAAATTTTTTTCTATAACAGAAGGAGAGAATTTAATGAATCAAAAATTGTCAGAAGAAATATGGATGAGGGCAATACTAGAATGGAAAAGTCTTCATCCGGACAAAGATTATTTAGATATTAAACAAAGTGAAACAGTAAACCTAGAAGGCATAGGAGAAGTAAACATAGGAAAAAGAATAATTAAGATGAGAATTATTTATAAAGCCATGCAAGAAGGGAAACATTATAGAAATTTTAAAGATTTAACAGAAGAGACAATAAAGTGGTATAAAGAACAAGGAATGATTTGGGACTATGAGAAGTGGCAAAAAGAAGTATATAAAAAAGCAATACTAAAATGGAAAAGACTCCATCCTGAAAAGTTTTATTTAGATATTAAGGCAAAAGAAACAATAGACCTAGAAGGGATAGGAAAGGTTAAAGTTGGAAATAAAATTAGCAATATGAGACAACTTTATAAAGCCATGCAAGAAGGAAAACAGTATGGAACTTGTAAAGATTTAACCGAAGAAGAAATTGCTTGGTATAGAGAACAGGGAATGATCTGGGACTACGAGAAATGGCAAGAAGAAGTATATAAAAAGGCAATATTAAAGTGGAAAAAACTCCATTCTGAGAAAGCGTATTTAGATATTAAGGCAAAAGAAACAATAGACCTAGAAGGGATAGGAGAAGTAAACATAGGAAAAAGATTAAATATTATGAGACAAATCTATAAAGCCATGCAAGAAAGAAAATATTGTGGAACTTCTAAAGATTTGACCGAAGAAGAAATTGCTTGGTATAAGGAACAAGGAATGATCTGGGACTATGAAAAATGGCAAGAAGAAGTATATAAAAAGGCAATACTAAAATGGAAAAGACTCCATCCCGAGAAAAATTATTTGGATATTAAGTGGAATGAAATAATAGACCTAGAAGGGATAGGAGAAGTAAAAATAGGTCGAAGATTAAGTATTATGAGACAAATCTATAAAGCCATGCAAGAAGGAAAACAGTATGGAACTTATAAAAATCTAATCAAAGAGACAATAAAGTGGTATGAGGAACAAGGAATGATTTGGGACTACGAGAAATGGCAAGAAGAAGTATATAAAAAGGCAATACTAGAATGGAAAAGACTCCATCCAGAAAAAGAATATTTAGATATCAAACAAAAAGAAACAGTAAACCTAGAAGGGATAGGAGAAGTAAATATAGGTAACAGAATAAATATTATGAGACAAATTTATAAAGCAATGCAAGAAGGAAAAAGTTATAAAAACAATAAAGATTTAACCGAAGAAGAAATTGCTTGGTATGAGGGACAAGGTATGCGTTGGAATTGTAGTAGAAGGAAAAGAAGTAATAAAATAAAAGAAGAACCAGAAGTTAACTCTAAAAAAATAGAAATTACTTCTAATGACAAAATAACCCAGGTAGTTTTAAATAGATTAAATCTAAATCAAGATATTTTATCAAACTATATTTCTAAAATAGATTACCCCATAGAAGAAATAATAAAACAGACAATTTTTGATCAATCTAAAAGGGATAATAAATTCCCAATACCTAAAACAGTTTATAATCATTTAATAAAAATAATGGATATTAGAAAAAATCCAAAAGAGTTAGAGGAACAAATACTAATAGATGCACCAATTATAATAGAAGAGTTTGGTATCTCAGTAAAAGATTATAATATAGTAGCGATGACCTTTTTAAAATATGCAAATACTTTAAGAAACTATCAAATATATGAAGTGGGACTAGAAACAAACTACCAAGAAAAACTAAACAAAATCGAAAAATACAACTTAACCAGGGAAGAAATAGAAGAAAGTCTATTAGTACCTCTAGAATTTAAAAATAAAAAATTAGTTGACTCTACCAGTGAAGAATATACCCATCGCCAAATGATAAAACAATATGTAATTGACTGGAATGAATATACGGACGAAGAAAAAATAGAAGCAATAAAACGAAACGGAATTAGTCAATCAGAAGTACTGTATATAGAAAAAACAAGAGAAAAAATAGATCAAGTAACTCGTACTGTTCAGTTATATCGAAAAAAAGGTAATAATAAATATGTAAAAAAATAAAAGGTATGATAATCAAATATCTTCTTTTTTAATGTTAACCATAAATTGACAAAAACAAATATTAATAGTAAAATATACAACAATTAAATGAGGGGGATAATATGCAAAAAAAGACACAAGAAATATTAGATGAATTAGTAGAGAAAAAATTAATTACCAAAGAAGAAGATTTAACAGCTGGAGCAAAAACAAATTTTATATTTGATTATATGATTCAAAATCATGCCTACTTATTAGGAAATGATATAGATACTGTATTACCAGAATCAATGTTTAAAAAAGGAAATACCTTTCATAAATTAATAATAAAGTATGGACCTCTTTTCTTAAAGAATCCACAAATTATAGAAAACAGATATACATTAATAAAAGATGATGATAAAGTTTTTCCTAATCGAAGTAGAGCATCATTAAAAGAAGAAGTAAAACTACCAGAGGAACCAACAATATTTATTGCTAATCATCATTTTAAAGATGATGTTTTAGCAACCCTTTTAGCAGCAAAAAGAAGAGCCTTTATTTTATTTGGTAGTCTTCCACAATTTTATGGAACAGTAGATGGCATTCTAGCTTTAGAAAATGGTGTTGCTTTAGTAGATAGAAAAGTTCATGAAAGTAAACATGCATCAGTTCCAAAAGGAAGATATATATTAGATCATGGTATGGATTTAATTATTTTTCCTGAAGCAGTATGGAACAAAAAACCAAGTGGACAAATGTTAGATTTTTATAGTGGTTTCTATAGAACAGCTAAAAAAGAAGATGGCTCTTTTTCACCAGTTGTGTCTATGGTTCATTATATAAAAAATACCCATAAAAAAGGAAAAGACAATCCTATTCATACTATTATAGATGATCCAGTATATTTTGAAGGTAAAGATTATAAACAAGAAATAGAAATGATTAGAGAGACTATGTTGACTTGGCAATATAAATTAATGGAAAAATATGGACAAACAACTCGCAAAGAGCTTTTAGATGGTTATAGTAATCCAACAGAAGCCTGGGAAGATGAATTAAGAAAAAGAGTTGCTACTGCTGATAAATATGATATTGAAATTGAAACAAGTGCTGATAAAACAAACCCTTTAGACCCATTATCAGTATGGGAACCAATTGCTAATGTCGAAATCACTCCTCAAAATGCATCGAATATAGTGGAAGCAAAAAAATTAGTAAAAGAATTAAAAACAAATGATTTCCAACATCGATTCTAAAAAATATTACCTCTTCCTGTAATAAAAACATGATATAATAAAAATACAGTAGGAGGTATTATATGAGTGGTGTATTATTACCAGCATGTTCAATTTTCTTTTCTTTGTTATTATGCTGTATATATTTTCTAAAAAAAAGATATCCTTTAGTAGAGAATAAGGTATATTCTGTAATGTTAATTATTAGTGTAATAGATAGTATAATTGTTACAATACTACAAACAATTCCTATATTATTTAACACAGAAGAATGTATAAAAATAATTAGTATCTTAAATAAGATTGATTTTTGTTTGTTAATTATTTTCTTAAATGGAATATTAATATATACATTATTTATAACGAGTGAGTTTAAAAATGAAAAAACCTATTATAAAATATTAAATACGTTTTTATTGATAGATTTTGTAATAGCTATAATAATTATGTTTTTAAATGTAAAAGTAATAACTATAGATAAAAACTTCAGTGTAGCAGGAACTGCGACTACATTTACATATATAATCTGTGCTATATATGTACTGTGCTCTATATTAACTGCTTTATTTCATATAAAAAAAGCTGATAAAAGATATATTCCTATACTGAGTATTGTTTTTATAACTATAATATTATTAATATTATTTAGATTAAATCCATATCTAATAGTAATTTCTATATCATTAACCTTTTTAGACTATATTATGTTTTTTACAATTGAAAACCCTGATGTAAAGATGATTACCGAACTTCAATTAGCAAAAGATCAAGCAGAAAGAGCAAACAGAGCAAAATCTGACTTTTTATCAAGTATGTCTCATGAAATAAGAACACCTCTAAATGCTATTGTAGGATTATCAGAGGATAATTTAAAATATCAAGCTAACTTACCAAGAGAAGTAGTAGAAAATTCACAAGATATAATGAATGCTAGTCAAACATTATTAGAAATTGTTGGTAATATATTAGATATTAATAAAATAGAAGCAAATAAAATAGAAGTAATAGAAAAACCATATAATTTTAGAGAAGAAATTACCAACTTATGTAGAATTACCCAAACTAGAATCGGTCAAAAAGATATAGTATTTAACTTATCTATAGCAGATGATATTCCATATGAAGTAATAGGAGATAAATCCAAAGTAAAAGAAATAATAAATAATTTACTTACGAATGCTATTAAGTATACAGACCAAGGAAGAATAGATTTAAATATAAAGTGTATTAATAATACCAATAAAAAGACTTCTAATATTATTATTATTTGTAAAGATACAGGAAGAGGTATTAAAGCAGAAGATATTAATAAATTGTTTACAAAGTTTGAACGACTTGATGTAGAAAGAAATACTACAACAGAAGGAACAGGATTGGGTCTAGCAATTACGAAAAAATTACTAGAATTGATGGGTGGTACCATTAATGTAGAAAGCAAAGTAAAAGAAGGCTCTATTTTTGTAGTACAACTTCCACAAAAAATAAGTAAACAAACAAAACCAATAACAGAACAAGACCTATTAGATACAAAAGAACTACTATTAAATAAAAATGTAGATATCAGTAATAAAAAAATATTAATTGTCGATGATAATAACTTAAATATAAAAGTAGCAAAAAGAGCACTAGCTGGATTAAACTTAATAATAGAAGAATGTTATAATGGAGAAGAGTGCTTAGAAAAAATAAAAAGTGGAAATACCTATGATGTAATACTAATGGATATTATGATGCCAGTAATGAGTGGAGAAAAAGCCTTACAAGAGTTAAAAAAAATAAAAGACTTTCAAACACCAGTAATTGCTTTAACAGCCGATGCTATCGCAGGATCAGAAGAAAAATATAAGGAAGAAGGCTTTACAGACTATATTGCTAAACCATTCACAAAAGACCAAATAAAGAAGAAATTAGAAAAAATTTTTTCACAGAATACCAAAAATATTGAAATTTTATAATAAGAGGTGATATATGAAAACAGCAAGCAATTGGAAAGATTACGAACTAATAAAGACATCAAATGGTCAAAAATTAGAAAGATGGAAGGATATTTACTTATTAAGACCCGATCCTCAAGTCATCTGGGATCAAGGGGATTTATACACTCAATATCATCATTTAATACATGCTGTATATCATAGAAGTAAAAAAGGTGGAGGAAACTGGGAAAATATAAAACCAATGCCGTCCTCATGGCAAATAAAGTATAATGATTTAGTATTTAATATTAAACAAATGGGATTTAAACATACTGGATTATTCCCAGAACAAGCGGTTAATTGGGAATTTATGATAGATAAAATAAAAAACGCAAAAAGAAAAATAAAAGTACTAAATTTATTTGCCTATACTGGAGGAGCAACAGTTGCTTGTCTTTCTGCAGGAGCTGCAGTAACCCATGTAGACTCTTCACGAGGAATGGTAGACTGGTGTAAAGAAAATGTAAAAGCAAGTGGTTATGAAGATGCCGAGGTTCGTTATTTAGTAGATGATGTTATCAAATTTGTAAAACGAGAAATTAGACGTAATAATAAATATGATGCTATTATTATGGATCCTCCAAGTTATGGAAGAGGTGCAAATAAAGAAGTTTGGGATATCGAAAAAAGTCTTAATTACCTAGTAACACTTTGTACAGAAATACTATCAGAAGATCCTTTGTTTTTCATAATTAATTCATATACAACAGGACTTTCTTCTACAGTATTAAAAAATATATTAACACTAACTGTAAATCAAAAGAAAAAAGGAAAGATAACCTGTGGAGAAATTGGTCTAAAAGAAAAAGAATCCAATTTAGTTCTTCCTTGTGGTATTTATGGAAGATGGGAAAAAGATGATAAAGATTAATATTTTATATGAAGACAATCACTTATTAGTAGTAGAAAAACCAATAAATATGTTAAGTCAAAAGGATAATACAAACGATAAAGATTTACTAACTTTAGTAAAAGAATATATAAAAGAAAAATATCACAAACCAGGAAATGTATATGTTGGTCTAGTACATCGACTTGACCGACCAGTAGGTGGAATTATGGTTTTTGCGAAAACCTCAAAAGCCGCTACCAGATTATCAAAAGAAATATCCCAACATAAGATGAGAAAATATTATTTAGCAATCGTAGATGGAATAATAAAAGAAGATAAAGGAACTTATAAAGATAAAATAAAAAGGCAAGAAAATGGCTTTAGTATAATAAAGGAAGATGGCAAAGATGCTATTTTAGATTATGAAGTATTAAAAAGAGATGAAAAAGAAAATAAGACGTTAGTAAAAATATCTTTAAAGACAGGAAGACATCATCAAATAAGAGTTCAATTTGCCTATCATGGCCATCCCTTATGTGGAGATCAACGATATGGTAAGCAAGATAAAACCCAAATTGCACTATATGCTTATCGTCTAGAATTCATACACCCAACTACGAAAGAAAAATTAATTTTTAAAAAACTACCACCAAAAAAAGGTTATTGGACAAAATTTACAGTGTCAAAGTATGTACAATAGATAAAATGTTTGCAATTGCAAATTTTTTTTGTTATCATAATATTAGAATAAAAAGTGGAGGGAGTCGATATAATATGGATTTTAGTTTAGACTGGTTTACATCAATACCAGGATTATTAATAACAGGAGGGGTAATACTATTAATTATTGCCTTAATTATTTTAATTGTAACATCAGGAAAGAAAAAGAAACAAAAGAAACAGGATGAACAGGCATCAGGAAATGAGCCAGCTACAACAACACAAGCGACTCAAGCAATGCCTAATACAGCGAATAATAACGGGGCAGTTCCAGAAATGAATTCTCCTGCTATGACAGGTGGAACTATTATGGATATACCGGCTCCAGTAGCAACCAATCCAACATCAGATATGAATATGAATAATGGTATGGCAATGCCTACTGACACACAAGCAGGAGTAGCAAATGTAAATGCTATGGACCCAATGGCAAGTGCAACAATACAACCAACACCAGTGGTAAATACACCTCCAATTCAAGAAGTACCAATGGCACCTTCCACACCTGCCGTAGAACCAACTACACCAGAACAGGTAGCACCAATGGCACCACCAATAGAGCAACCAACACCAGAGCCAATTGCACCAATAGCACCAACAGTAGAACAACCAACACCAGAGCCAATTACACCAATGGCGCCATCTGTACCAACGGAACAGATTAGCCCAGAACAAGTAGCTTCAGTTGCCACAACTCCAAGCCAAATAACACCAGAGCCAGTAGCATCAGTTGCACCAACACAAGCTACCCCACAACAACCACAAGGCCAACCAGTAATTTATGGAGGAGCAAATCCAATCGTTCCAGAAATTAACATTTCAGAACCACAACATCAAATTTATGGAGGAGCAAATCCATTAGAAAATACACAATCTATTCCAATATCTAATCTTGTAGGATCACAACAGTCTGTTGTACAAACACCAACACCAGAACCAACAATTGTTGCACAACAACCAGCTCCTACACCTGGACAACCAACCAATCCAGGACAATAAAAAGCGTAAAGCTTTTTTTCTTTATAACATATGATTAAAAATATAATACTTACAATTTATGTAATAATCATTGGAATAGCATTAGGAACACTTATCATATCAATGAACTATAATGATCAAGGAATAATCGAATTTGGTAATACAGCCTTAATAGAAGTCGATAGCAATGTATTAGAACCAAAGATAGTAAAAGGAGACTTAGTAATAATAAATACTAAAAATAAAAATGTAAAAGAAAAAGATATTATCTCTTATATAACATTAGAAAATAAAACACCTATCATTCAAACAAACGCAATAGCAGCCATTACAGAAGATGCTAACAAAGAAAAAATATATTCACTAAAAAAAGAAGATGGCACGATAGAAAACATCGATGATAGTTGTATTTTAGGTATTTATACAGCAACAATTCCTTATGCCGGAACTATTTTAACCTACATTTTATCAAAAAAAGGTTTCTTAACTATAACCTTAGTACCAGCATCAATTCTATTTTTACTATTCCTAGGAAATTTTATTCTAGGTTTATCGACAAAAAATAAAGAATAAAGACCGATTTCGGTCTTTTAATTTTATAGGAAATAATGCTATAATAAATTTAGGTGATTAAATGAAGAAAGTTACAATATTATCTTTACATCTGGGTTATGGTGGAATTGAAAAATCTATTACCGGTTTAGCCAATATTTTATGCGAAAAATATGAAGTAGAAATTATCTGCATTTATAAACTATATGAAAAACCAGCATTCTTTATCGATGAACGAGTAAAAATAACATATTTAATAGAAAGTGATATATCACTTAGACTAGCTAAATATAAATTATTATTATTTAAAGGTCATTTTATACAGTTAACAAAGAAATTAACCGAAGATTATTTTTCTAAATTAAAATTCATTTCATTTATAAAAGATGGAATATCAGGTATCTTTATGTATCCAAAACGATTCTTAGTAACCAAAAAAGCAATTAGCGAAAATGATGCTGATATTATGATTTCTACAAGAACTTTTTTAAATGAATGGTTATCTGGATATGGAAAAAGCAATGTAGTAAAAATTGGTTGGGAACATAACCATCATCATAATAATGAAAAATATGCAGTAGATGTAGTAAGAAGTAGTAAAAAATTAGATTATTTTGTTTTAGTATCAAAAGATTTAAAAAGGTATTATACAAGAAAATTAAGAAAGTATCCTTGTAAATGTGTATATATTCCTAACTTATTGGATAGCATTCCAAAACGTCTATCCCCTTTAAAAGAAAAAAGATTAATATCAGTAGGTAGACTATCGGCAGAAAAAGGACAACTAGATTTATTAAGAATATTTAAACACTTACTAAAACGTCATCCCGATTGGCATTTAGATATTATTGGAGACGGCCCAGAAAGAGAAAAACTAGAAAAATATATAACAACTAGACAACTACAAGATAATGTAACACTACACGGTTTTCAATCTAAAGAATATATTGATAAACTACTTCACAAATCTTCTTTATATATTATGACATCGTATACAGAATCATTTGGAATCGTTCTATTAGAAGCTATGTCACACGGTATACCATGTGTTGCTTTTTCCTCAGCAGAAGGAGCAAGAGAAATTATTACTAGCGGAAAAAATGGTTATATTATCAAAAATAGAAATGCAAATGCTATGATAAAAAAGATTGAAGATTTAATGAAAAAAGATGATGTTAGAAAACAAATGGGAAAAGAAGCAAGAAAAACTATCAAACAATATACTAAGGAAGTAGTTCAAGAGGACTGGTATAAGTTATTAGAAAAGAAGGTAAAAAGATGAAAAGAAATGTATTATTTATTGCCTCTACAGGAGGACATTTACATGAATTAATGCAACTAAGTCCCATGTTTAATAATTATAATTATCATATTATTACAGAAAAGACAAAATCTAATTTAAAACTAAAAAATAAATATCATGAAAAAATTAGTTATTTAGTTTATGGAACCAAGGATCATATGTTAACATATCCAGCTAAACTACTATATAACTGTTTTAAAAGTTTATACTTTTATATTAAATATCATCCAGACTATATTATAACAACAGGAACCCATACAGCAGGGCCAATCTGTTGTATTGGAAAAATACTAGGTAGTAAAATTATCTATATTGAAACATTTGCCAATATAACAACCAAAACAGCAACTGGTAAATTACTATATAAAATTGCTGACCACTTTATTGTTCAATGGCCATCCATGAAAAAACTATATCCCAAAGCAATAGATGGAGGTTGGATTTATTAATGATATTTGTAACATTAGGAACACAAGATAAAAGCTTTGATAGATTATTACAAGCCATAGATAAAGCAATTGAAAAAGGAGAAATAACAGAAAAAGTAATAGTACAAGCAGGATATACAAAATATGAATCAAAGAATATGGAAATTTTTGATTTGATAGGACCAGATGAATTTGATAAATTAATCAACAAATGTGATTTATTAATTACTCATGGCGGAGTAGGTTCTATTTTATCAGCTGTAAAAAAAGGAAAAACAGTAATTGGAGCAGCAAGACAAAAAAAGTATAAAGAACACACAAATGATCATCAAAAACAAATTATTAAAGAATTTGCGAAAGATGGTTATATTCTAGAGTTAAAAGATTTTAATCAATTAGGAAAAGTATTAAAAAAAGCCAAAAACTTTAAACCCAGAAAATTTAAATCTCATACCAAGGAAATGATAAACTTAGTAGAAAAGTTAATTGAACAAGACAATCATACCTCTTGGTACAATAAAATAAAAGAAATATTATGGTATGGCTTCTTTGGCGTTTTAACCACCTTAATAAATATAATTAGTTTTTATCTACTTGATAAAATAGGAATAAATGTTTATCTAAATGTTTTTATTTCCTGGTTTTTATCTGTACTATTTGCTTTTATAACAAACAAACTATTTGTCTTTAATTCAAAATCACTCAATAAAGAAATAATATTAAAAGAAATGGCATCTTTCTTCTTCTTTAGAATATTATCATTAGGAATAGATATGGTTGGAATGTATATTTGTATGAATTTCTTAAAACTATCAAAAATGATATCAAAAATATTAATGAACATAGTCATAATTATTGCTAATTACTTATTTAGTAAAATATTTATATTTAAAGAAAAAACAAAAGAATAGTATATAATGAAATTAAGAGATAAAAGAGTAAATCTTTTATCTTTTTTTAACAAAGGAAAAACTACTAGTACAATTAAAATTTTAGTTTACTAACTTTCTATGCTCTGACTAAAATCTGTCAAATACCAATTATTTATCTATACAAACCTAGAAAATAATGTTACGATATATAATGTTAAGGTAGGTGATAAAGTGACAAAATCAGTAAAAATATTATTCACTTTAGGATTTATATTTATTGTATTTGGACTTATTACTAACTTTACAGTAGGATTTAAACAAGATAAAAAAGAAGTAGAAAAAAGAATGAAAATAGTAAATAGTACTTATGAAATATTCAAAAAAAAAGTACAAAAATTTAATACAACTAGAGACGATTTATATAATAATGTTTTTTCACAACTATATTTTGAAACCTTAAATCAAACTATTACAAACTGTCTACAAGAACTACAAAATTACGAAACACAATTAGATAAGGTAGAAAATAGTGCTAAAAAGTTACAGAAAAACTGTGAAAATATATATTTTCCATCAGCAGATGTGAATACCAAATGTAAAACATATGCTACTTCTTACGAAGAAATAGTAAATTATTTTATTAATGATATAAAACAAGTAAATGATAATATAGAGGAGTATAATAATTATAATCAAGAAAATAAAACTGGAATTGCTCCAATACAAAAATATAATACAACAAAAGATTATATTGATTTTAATCAGGATAAAGAATATGCAGGAAAGGAAGACTTTTAGTGTATGAAAGATAATCAACATATAAATGGAAATTCACTATATAGTATTCCTCCCAAAAAAGAAAATAACAAGCATAAAAAGTGGAGTATTAAAAAGAAAGTTGCCATTATTGGTAGTACAATATTTATTATCTGCTTATCTTCATTTTTGTTTTTATTCTATGGCCCCTGGGATGGATTTCGAAACTTTTGGATTACAAGTGCAATGACAACGATGTCTCATCAATATCTTGCTACCTGGTTTTATAGTGATGAAACAATACAAAAAGTATTAGAAGATAATCAAATTATTGAAGTAGGAGAAGTAACAGATCCAGATTTAATTAGTTTTAGACAATATAACGGAAATATAATGATATATAAAAATAAATACGAAAAAGAAATATTAACAAAAGATCCAGGAAATGATTTATATAAAGTAATTAATATAAGTGGGAAAACATATCAGGGATTTTTAGTAGCGATTTATGATCCATCAAAAATTTCTATTGCTACTACTCAATATTTAGGAATAAGAGGAGAGGCAATTACAGACGTTGCTAAAAGAGAAAATGCAGTAATTGCTATGAATGCAGGAGGATTTTATGATCCCGATTGGAACTCTAACGGAGCCTTACCACATGGAACGGTAATTTGCGATGGAGAGATTGTCAGTGATTTTCAAGATGCCAATATGGGTGGTGGATTTATCGGATTTACAAAAGATGATAAATTAGTATTAGGTAAAATGACCAAAGAAGAAGCCATAAAAATGGGCTATCGTGATGCCATAGAATTTGGACCATTCTTAATTGTAAATGGAAAAAGTTCCTTTATCAAAGGAAATGGTGGCTGGGGTATTGCTCCACGTACTGCCATTGGGCAAAGACGCGATGGAATTGTTTTGTTTTTAGTAATTAATGGAAGACTAGCAACCAGTATAGGAGCAGATATGGTCGATTTAACAGAAATTATGGAAAATTATGGAGCATATAATGCAGCTAATTTAGATGGAGGTTCATCAAGCGAACTAGTAATAAACAATAAAATTATCAATATTCCAGTAGCTGGAGGAGAAAACGGATTAAGAGATATGTCAACTTTCTGGATAGTAAAAAAATAAAATATGATATAATGAAAAAAAGAAGGGATACTATGGAACTATATGCTAGAAATGTAACAATTTTTGATAAAAAAATAGTGGATGACTTCGTAAAAGAACACTATGATGCAAATGAAACAGTAGTAGCCGGAGACTGCTCGATTATTACAGGAAGAGGTTACTCCGATTACGAAGACTTCTATGATTGGTATAAAGATATAGAAAAACTCGATCAAGAAGAACAACTAAAAAAAGGACAAGTTGGTTGCTCTAGTTACTTAGTTTTAACCAAGGAAGATGATAAATTAATTGGTCTATTAGATATTAGACATTCCCTAGCTTATGAACATGGAAATGTCTATGGCCATATAGGAGTGGATATTAGGCCTAAACAAAAGAAATAAAGGTTATTATAAGGAAATTTTAAAAATAGCCTTAGAACTCGCAAAACAGTATAATATAGAAAATGTCGTGATTTCTTGTGAATATAGTAATATTGCCTCAAAAAAAGGAATAGAACAAGTCTTTGGTAAAGAATATCAAACTGTTCCTATCGAAGGAACATATTACCTAGTATATGAAAAAGAAATAGGAAAGAAGGGATAAAATGATTTACCTCTTAGATTATCAAAGAATTAGTCAAGATATTATTGATGCCTGTGGTAGTGTTGGAATTGCTAACGTTTTAAGTATTACAAAAGCAGTATTAAACCTAATTCAAATTGTAGGACCAATTTTAGCAATAGTTGCCTTAGCAATTAATTTTACAAAGTTAACAGCCAATCCAGAAGAGAAAAAATATAAAGCAGGACTAAAAAATAGTATTATAGCGTTAGTAGTATTATTTATGGTACCATTTTTAGTTAATTTATCGATGTCATTAGCTGATGAATCATTTAGTATAGCAACCTGTTGGAATAACGCAGAAGAAGTAGCAAAAGTAGGGAAAGATAATGATTATGTTGATGTAACAAATAAAGACAAACAGAAGGTTATTCCTAAACCTGGGGATTATCCTGATTTTAAATAAAAACCAAAATATTAGTGGTATAGAAGAAATCTATACGCTTTTTTAATGAAAAAATAGAAAAAATACGATATAATGATAAAGTAAGGGAGGAAACACGATGAAAAAAATCATGGATGGAAATGAAGCTTGTAGCTTTGTATCATATAATTTTACAGATGTAGCAGGAATTTATCCAATTACTCCTGCCTCACCAATGGCAGAATTAACAGATAAATGGGCCAGTTGTGGCAAAAAAAATTATTTTGATATGCCAGTAAAAGTAGTAGAAATGGAATCAGAAGCAGGAGCTGCTGGAATGATTCATGGATCACTGCAAGCCGGTTGTCTAACAACGACATATACAGCCAGTCAAGGATTGTTATTGATGATTCCCAATATGTATAAAATAGCAGGAGAATTACTACCTTGTGTAATCAATGTTGCAGCAAGATCTCTATCTACTCATGCGTTATCAATTTTTGGTGACCATCAAGATATCTATGCTGCTAGAGCAACAGGTTTTGCCTTTTTAGCCTCATCATCCGTACAACAAGTTATGGACTTAACTGGAGTAGCCCATCTATCCACCATCAAAGGAAGAGTACCATTTGTAAACTTTTTCGATGGCTTTAGAACTAGTCACGAATTACAAAAAGTAGAAGTAATTGATACAGATGAATTAAAGAAATTAATTGACGAAAAATCATTACAAGAATTTAGAGATAGAGCCTTAAATCCAGAAAATCCAGTAATAAGAGGAACTTCACAAAATGAAGATATTTATTTTCAAGCAACAGAGGTAAGAAATACATATTATGATAAACTACCAGATATTGTAAACGATTATATGCAAGAGATAAATAAGATAACAGGAGAAAACTATGCTCCATTCAACTACTACGGTAGTGAAACAGCAACCAAGGTAATTGTTGCTATGGGAAGTGTATGTGAAACAATCAAAGAAACACTTAAATTTCTATCTAAAAAAAGAAACGATTTAGGTCTACTAGAAGTTCATCTATATCGTCCATTTAGTGCCAAGTACTTCTTAAAAGTTTTACCTAAATCCGTCAAAAAAATTGTTGTCTTAGATAGAACGAAAGAACCAGGAGCAGCAGGAGAACCTCTATATTTAGATGTAGTAAAAACCATTAAAGAAGCAGAAGGAAAAGTAAAAGTTTTAGGAGGACGTTATGGTCTCTCTAGTAAAAATACAACACCAGCCATGATTAAAGGAATCTACGATTATATGGATAAAAAAGATGCACATACCAATTTTACAGTAGGGATAGAAGATGATGTAACCAATCTTTCAATTCCATATGATAAAGACTTCCGTCTACCAACAGACAATATTGAATTTTTAGTTTATGGATACGGTAGTGATGGTATGGTAAGTGCTTGTAAAGATATTATGAAACTAACTGGTACTTATACAAGAGCCTACGTACAAGGATATTTCCAATACGACTCTAAAAAATCTGGTGGTATTACTATGTCTCATTTAAGAATGGGCAAAAAACCAATACATGCAACTTATTATGTAGAAAACCCATCGATGATTGTCTGTACAAAAGAATCATACTTACATAAGATAAAAATGCTAGATAAAATTAAAAAGAATGGAATTTTCTTGCTTAATACAAATAAGAATAAAGATGAAATACTAAAAGAAATGACATCGCATGACAAAAAAATATTACAATCAAGAAATATAAAATTCTATATTGTAGATGCTGGAAGAATAGCAGCAGACAATGAATTATCAGGAAAGATTAGTGCTATTATAGAAACATTAATCTTTAAACTAGGAAAAATTATGGATTTTGATTTTACAGTCCAAAAAATAAAAGAATCTCTAGCAGCTAAATTTGCTAATAAAAGTGGAAATATTGTAGAAAAAAACATAAAAGCAATTGATTGTAGTATCAATAGCCTAATTCAAGTAAAATTACCTGTAGTAGACTATGTAGAAGAGTTCCCAAAGAAAAAAGACATGTTTGAAATAATCAGTAGTATGGAAGGTGATTTACTTCCTGTAAGCAGTTTTATTAAAAACCCTGATGGAACATTTGAACCAGGAACCACTAAAAGAGAAAAAAGAAGTATTTCAGATATTATTCCTTGTTTTAAAAGCGAAAATTGCATTTCTTGTAATTTATGTTCCTTAGTATGCCCACATGCAGTAATTAGACCATTTTTATTAGATGAAAAAGAAGTAATGGATGCTCCAGACAGTCTAAGAGAAAAACTAATTCCTGCTAATATTAAAGATCAAAATCTAATGTTTACGATAGGAATTAGTGCCCCTGATTGTACTGGTTGTGGTCTATGTGAAAATATCTGTCCAGGAAAAAAAGGTGCGAAAGCACTAATTATGAAAATAAAAGAAGAATTAGAAGAGAATAAAACAAAAGAAGAATATGAGTATTTATTTAACGAGGTAACAGAAAAAGATGTAATGCCAACAACGACAGTAAAAGGTAGTCAATTTAAAACACCAAAATTTGAGTTCTCTGGAGCTTGTGCTGGGTGTGGAGAAACACCATATCTAAAATTGCTTACCCAATTATTTAAAGATCGAATGATCGTTGCTAATGCTACCGGGTGTTCATCTATTTATGGAGCATCAACGCCATCTATGCCTTATTCTGTACCATGGGCCAACTCATTATTTGAAGACAATGCAGAATATGGTTATGGTATGAAAATTGCAGATGATACTATAAAAGAAAGAATTAAAAAACTAATTACAGATAATATAAAAAATGTAAAAAAATCACAACAAGAAACATATAAGAATTATGTAAAAAATATTAATATGCAAACAGCTTCTGAACTATTAGAAGTAATTGATGAGACCAGAATTAAAGAATTATTACCATTAAAGAATTTTATTAAGCCAAAATCTGTCTGGATGATAGGTGGAGATGGCTGGGCCTATGATATTGGATACAATGGAATTGACCATATCCTAGCTAATAACGAAAATGTAAATATTTTAGTATTAGATACTGAAGTATATTCAAATACGGGAGGACAAGCATCCAAATCAACAAGAATGGGAGCAGTAGCCAAGTTTGCAGCTACTGGAAAACAAACTGCCAAAAAAGATCTAGCCAAGATAGCTTTAACCTATCCACATGTATATGTTGCAACAATCTCTCTAGGAGCAAATCCTGGACAGACAATAAAAGTATTACAAGAAGCAGAAAGTTATAACGGACCATCCTTAATTATTGCTTATGCTCCATGTATTGCTCAAGGAATTATCAAAGGAATGAAAAATTCCATTGTAGAAGAAAAAGAAGCAACAAGAGCAGGATACTTCCCAATCTTTCATTACAATCCAGAAACAAAAGAATTTAAAATGGATAGTAAAGGAGACTTTACAAGATATGAAGAATTTATCTTAGGAGAAGATAGATATCACTCTCTAGAAAAAATATCTAAAAATCATAAACAATTATTATCAAAAAACAAACAACAAGCAGAAGAAAGTTACAGGTATTATGAAACTCTAGCAGAAGAAAGTAAAAACAAGCAAACAAAATAAAGCAGTTCATGCTTTATTTTGTTTAAAAATATAAAAAGAAGGTAAGTTATGGAAAAGTTATTAGAAAGTTGTTTAAAAATAGAGAAGAATCAACCATTATTTGTAAGCATTACCATAGAAAGAATTGATTTTGCAAGTATTAATAAAATAGCATTAAATATGGGAATAAAAGATATTTATTTTGAAATTTCTAATCCTTATTTAAAACACGAAGCTTTAAAAAAATTAGAAGTAGAAGAGTAAAAAAGTCAACCTATTGGAATAAAGAAATGTGGAATGTTTATGCTAAAAAACATGCAGCATTCTTAATGTTAACATCAATGATGCCAGGATTAATGGAAGATATTGATGCCAAAAAAATCACAGCTGTGGCAAAATATTCATATGAAACAAGAAAAAAATTTGACAGTCTGTGTGATAAGTTAGAACTACTCTGGTGTATTGCTGCAGTACCAATACTTTCCTGGGCAAAGAAACTATATCCAGAAGAAAAAAATCCACTTACAAGATTATGGAATCAAATTTTTGATATATGTCACATAAAGGAAGAAAATCCAAGTATGATTTGGAATCAAAAAATAGTAAAATGTAAAGAAAGAGCAGAAAAATTAACTAATTATCAATTTAAAGAGTTAAAATATCAAAGTAATAATGGAACAAATTTTAAAATAGAGTTACCAAAAAATCATCGCTAGGCATCTGGCAATGAAAAATGAATAAATGGTAAAGATATATTAGTAAACTTTCCAACAGCAGAAGTATTCATATCCCCTGACTGCATGAGTGCCGAAGGCGTTGTTGTATCATCAAAACCATTAGTGTATCAAGATATCATTATTGATAAATTTAAACTAGTTTTTAAAGAAGGTAAAGTAATAAAACTTCATACAAACGTAGGAGAAGATATAACTCACCAATTGCAAATTCTAATCAAATCTTCCTAGAAACATTATTTGATGAAAATACATCCTGTTATTTAGCCTTAGGAAATGCATTTTTAGAATGTATTGAAAACGGTTCAAAAATAGATAAAATATACTATTTGAGAAGTACCACTTAAATAACTGTGATTCTCATGTAGATTTTATGATAGGAACAAAAGATTTAAAAATAATAGGAATAACCGAAGAAAACCAAGAAGTTCCCATCTTGATAGACGGAAATTTTCCCCAGGAATTTAACTAAAAAAAGAAGACATCGGCAAATGTCTTCTTTTAATTTCATCTATGAGGTTGCACCCCCTGAGGGCAACCTCTAAAAAGAATAAAAAGGGGTTGGCTAGTGTGATACTAGCGACCAATTCGCCTAATTCCGAATTGGTAGTTCTTATACTAACCGAAACAGTTCGTTTTGTCAATAAAAAAATGAAAAAAATTAAAAAAATACTAAAAACTATAAAAACATTGGAAAAATAACTTCAAAATATGATATAATATGCCAAGAAGGAAGTGATCGAGTGGCAGAATTAAAAGACGTAAAAGGAATAGGTCCTAAAGCTCTTGCATTACTTAATAAAATTAATATTTATACAGTAGAAGATTTAGTAACTCACTATCCATTTCGCTACGAAATACTAGAAAGAAATAACTTACAAGAAGTAGAAGATGGAGAAAAAATTGTAATTGATGGAAAAGTAGAAAGTATTCCAATTTTAATGCGCTTTAAAGCAGGATTAAATAAAATGAATTTTCGTCTAGTAACTCCTTCAGGAGTAGTAGGCGTATCTATCTTTAATCGAGCTTTTTTAAAGAATCAATTGGTAGTAGGAACAGGAGTTACTGTTATTGGTAAGTTTGACAAAAAGAAAAACATAATAACAGCTGCAGATATTAAATTAGAAACACTATCCAACAAAGTAAAAATAGAACCCGTATATCATGCAACAAACGGTTTAACTAATAAAAATATTTCTACCTATATTAATATGGCACTATTAATGTATGGAAAAGAAATCCCAGACTATATTCCAGAACAATATTTAGAAAAATACAATTTTTCTAACAAAAAAACGTCTCTAAATTTAATTCATAATCCCTCGACCGAAGAAAAACTAAAAGAAGTTACCGTTAGATTAAAATATGAAGAATTATTCGCTTTTATGTTTAAAATTAATTATTTAAAGATAGAAAATAAAAAGAAAAATCAAGGTCTAGAAAGAAAAATTAATCGAGAGAAATTAAATATATTTATAAAAGAATTACCTTATGAACTAACAAATGACCAGTTAAAGGCAATGAATGAGATTATAGATGACCTAGAAGCAAGTCATAGAATGAATCGTCTATTACAAGGAGATGTAGGTAGCGGAAAGACTATAGTATCGTTTTTAGCAATGGTTGCTAATGATTTAAGTGGTTACCAAAGTGCTCTTATGGCACCAACGGAAATTCTAGCAACCCAGCATTACCATAATTTAGAATCTTTCTTAAAGAATACAGATATAAAAATAGCCTTACTTACAGGGTCTACATCAAAAAAAGAGAAACAAAAAATTTACGAAGAATTAAAAGATGGGACAATAAGCATGGTAGTAGGAACACATGCTTTAATCCAGGAAGAAGTAGAGTATCATAATTTAGGCCTAGTAATTACTGACGAACAACATCGTTTTGGTGTACATCAAAGAGCCAATCTGCAAAATAAAGGAAAAAAACCAGATGTACTATATATGAGTGCAACTCCGATTCCAAGAACCTATGCATTAACCATATTCGGTGATATGGATGTATCAACAATTAAAGAACGACCAAAAGGAAGGCAAAAGATTGATACGATTGTAAAGAAAAATAGTGAAATAAAAGATGTCTTAGAAATGATGTATAAAGAATTAAAAAAAGGTCATCAAGTTTACGTAATTGCTCCATTAATAGAAGAAAGTGAAAATTCAGATTTAGCAACGGTCTGTAAATTAAAAGACCAAATGAAATTAGCTTTTAAAGACTTATATAAAATAGATATTGTACATGGAAAAATGGCAAGTGCTGCCAAAGATATGATAATGGAACAATTTGCCAAAAATGAAATCCAAATATTAATATCAACAACAGTAATAGAAGTAGGAGTGGATGTACCAAATGCAACAACCATGGTAATCTTTGATGCTGACCGATTCGGATTATCAACACTACATCAATTACGTGGACGAGTAGGAAGAGGAAGTTCTAAATCACAATGTATTTTAATCAGTGATAGTGATGCAGAAAGATTAAAAATTATGGAACAAATTGATGATGGGTTCAAAATTAGTGAAGAAGATTTCAAATTGAGGGGACATGGAGATTTATTTGGAACAAAACAAAGTGGAGATATGGCCTTTAAAATAGCCAATATTAAGTCAGATTATAAAATTTTATTGCAAGCGAAAAAAGATTCAAAAGAATACTTATTAAATAAAGAAACAGATAAAGATCCCCTAAAACAAAAATTAATTGAATCTATTACTAAGGGATAAAGAATCTATTTTAAAACACGATAATTTCGTGTTTTTTATATATTAAGAATTTGCTTCTTTGTTTTCGTCAACAATATATTCAACGATGATGAAGATATGAAGAAAAGAAAATTAAAGATTTAATAGCACAAGAAGAACATAATTTACCTAAGCATGATGAGAAAAATAATTTCATCGCAATGATAACACAAATAAACAGTAAAGCCAAGATTATGATTAGTACAATCAATAATCCTTTAAACTTCATTATTAGAATTAGGTCTAAGAAAGTCACTAGAATTTTTATATTTAGAGTAAAAAGAAAACCAATAATTCTGAAAACAGAGACAATAATGCCAGTAAATTTAAAAGATTTAATTAAAACCATCATTATCAAATTTAGAATTATCAAAAATATGATTTTTAGCCCAACAATTAAATTGATTCATATCCATATGTCCCATGATAAAGAAAAAAATCCCTGAACAAGGGACGCATGACAAAATTTATTTTATCATTTTTTAAAATATAATATACTAATCTTACCAGAAGAAAAAATTAAAAGGAAAATAAAAGTAGTAGTGTTAATTTAAATTTGAAGTGCAACACTTCAACATTGAAAAAGACATATGAATAATCTATAATATCTTTTGCTCAAAAAGAAAGGAAAATTCATATGTCTGAAAATAATAATACAATAAAACAAAAAGAA
>DVGU01000061.1 GCA_018712565.1 Candidatus Faecimonas gallistercoris | reverse complement strand
ATTATTTGTATAATAATGATTATTTTATATAAATTACATTTATATTATACGAAGAAAATAATCTTTACACCAGTAAAATTAAAACTTTTTTGATGAATTTGGAGTACGAAAAAGTCATCAAAAAATTTCGGGCTTCGCTTAAGATAAATAAGGCTTTTTAGATTCTCCTTTTTCTAAAAGTATATAAATAGAAAGAAAAATCAAAACAAAAGAATCGCCAGGGGTGTGGGGAAAGCGATTCTTTTAAATTCATTATTATATTAATCAGAAATAAATTGGTTTGCTATAGTATTTAACTGCTCACTTATTTGATTAATATTTTTTCTTAAATCCAACACTTTTATAGACATTTTGTGCCCCATAACTGAAGTGGTATTATCACTTGCAATTTCTTCATCAGTTTGTGCATATAATAACATACCGCTTACTATTTTATTACTATTATACGACTCGTTAGAAACATATGCGAATAGTTGATTCCAGTTATCTCTACTAATAATCTCTTTATTATATCGACCTTTTTTTAAAATGTTAGCATAAAATTTTGTATCTATAATTAGTTCTTTATTTTTATAATACAAGTTTATATCGGTAATCATTGTAGGAAGAAAGTCAATCATGGGGTAACCTTGGTCTATGTTCCATTGCATTTTTTTTACGCTTGGCTTTAACTGAGGATAATGTTTTATATAATATTCACGTACAAACCTTTCATATATAATAGCTAATTCTTCATCTTCCAAAAATTCTTTATATTTTTTTTCTCCGTTTTCTTGTGTAATAATTAAATTATTCAAAATTAAATAACATATATTTATAACAACTCTATAGCCCTTATTAGACTTATTTAATATTATTCTATTCCATCTTATTGTTCGAATATCCAAGGTATCAATATCATCAAAAAAAAGATATACTTTTTTAATTTTTTTCTTATTTTCTTTCTTTAGTTTTTCTGATTTAATTAAATAAAACAAAGTAGTTTTAATTATTTGATTTAAATTAATATTATCACTAAAGTCATCAAATTCACAAACTAATTTTTGACTAATCAATGTATTTTGTTTAATTGATTGATCGATTTTTATCTTTCCTTTAGCCAAAGAGGAAATTTCAATTGTTGTTTCATAATCCTTATAAAAACCTCGCTTTATCAATAAACTTATCATTTTGTACAGCATAACCGAAAACAAATCATAAATATTATCAAATTCTTCAACACCACCAGAATCTGTACTTTTTGGAATGAGTTTATCAAATCTAAAAGCATAAGCTAGCATATAATAAATATTACTAATACGATAATCTTTATTGTTCATTTATTACACCAGTTAACTTTTCTTCCCAATCTTTATATTTACTTTCATCGTCAAACCAATACTCTTTAAGCATCGGCAGAATATCATATTCTATAATATCATCTAATTCTTGTTCATACGCATGATTTAATTGGCAAAAATAACTGTGACCGATTTCAAACCCCTCACCTAATGATTCATCTTCGCAAATAGCAATGTTAAGTTCTTTTATCTTTTCGATGAGTCTATCAAATCTTTCGTCAAAATACTCTTTAATATATTCTTGGAATTTTAGGTTGTTAAAAGCAGGTTTAACCTTATAAAAGGAAAATCTTCTCCGTAGCGCATAATCAATAAGGGCTAAACTTCGATCAGCAGTATTTAACATACCAATAATATATAAATTTTCAGGAACATAAAACTCTTCTCCAGAATATGGCAATTTAAGTTTTTCTTTGTCTCTTTTATCCGCCTCAATAAGCATCATTAACTCACCCAAAATTTTACTTATATTACCTCTGTTTATTTCATCTATTATGCAATAATAATTACTAGCTCTATCATTTTGTGCTTTTAAACAAAAATCTTTAAAAACGCCATTCACCACTTTAAATTTAGAATCAACAGGTCTGATTCCTTCAATAAAATCTTCATAAGAATAACTTTGGTGAAATTGTATAGTTAAAATTTTTGAATTATCTTTAAAACCAATTCTAGAAAAAGCCAATCTTTTTGCCATAAAGGTTTTTCCAACTCCGGGAGCACCTTCTAAAATAATGTTCTTCTTTTTATTTAGAAGGTTATTTAATTTTTCATATTCCGCTTCGTCAATATATACCTCATTTAAAAAATCTTCTTTCGTATATGATTCTAATGTTTCATGTTCATTTTCTTTTTCTTCCTGTGTATCGTTGATAGAATCAATATATTTGTATAACATATCACCTATATAATAAGGATGATTTTGACATACCTCTGGAATTGATTGCCTTATATATTGATTTATATCAAATGAAATTTTTTCTGGAGAGTCACTTTTATTTATTGGGATTGAAAAGTAACTAGCAATTACTAACAATTTTTCTTTAGAGCAAATATTTAGGAATTTTTCAGGATAATAAATTGATGCAAGTTTTGTTAATATCATTGAAGTTCCTTGTAAATATGGATATTTTTCTTTTGCGTTAAACATACTCTCTGTATCGCTAATTTCAATTAAAAAATCATATAGCTGGGTTCGAAATTGTAACCAATATTCATTTGGATTCTCTATTTCTTTATTATTTAAACCATAATATTTTCCAGTATCTTTTTTTCTATAAATTCCATGTTTAGCAGCTGTTCCACCACCAATTCCTATTCCTAAGCTTTTATACTTTCCGAATTCTAATTTGTAACAGAAAGATTCGCGATATTCTTCAGTACCTAATGCATATTCTTCAAGCCTAAGTTGATTTATTCGATCAATTGGATACTCAGCTAAAAATTCTTCTCTTCCAGTAGACCAATCATGATTGGTTTTTAATAACTAATGACCATACGGTGCATGGTCATTAGTCTAGGGTTTAATTCCCCGTTGCTTGCAACGTAAGGCCGAACGTAGTATTATAAATACGAAGTGAGGGCGATGTTATGGGAGATAGTCAATA
>DVGU01000060.1 GCA_018712565.1 Candidatus Faecimonas gallistercoris | reverse complement strand
GAGATAAACTTACTATGAAACAAAAAATGACACGTTATATAAGTGATTTCAAAAATATTGAAAATCTTATATTTAATGTCATTCCTTGTATTTGATTTTCTTTACGTCAAATTTTTATGCGATTACCTTATACAAATCGGGAGTGTAATTCCTATTTTGTATATTTTTATGACCAATTCATTCTAAAAAATTAGAAAGTTTAGATAAATTTAAAATAATAGTAGAAAGTATCCAAATATAATTATTAAAAACAATATTTTCTCAGCTTCCTTATAAAAGAAGCTCTTACCTCCACACTTCTGGCGATTCTTTTATTTTAATTTTTTATCGTGTGAGGAAAGTGGTTGCTTTATCTTATATTCAAATGAAAAAAACTACTTTGTAGTAGTTTTAATACATTGATGCTTCTATTATTTCAAAAGTTGCTGATTTCATCTCTTCTAAATCCGCATCATCTACATATGTAAATATTTCAAATTCTTGACTTTGTCCAGCACCTAAATCATTAGCGTAAATATAGTCAGTATTAATTCTGCTTCCATCAGCTGCTACTGCTTCTATTTCAATATTATAGGATTTCTTTTCACTAGCCTTATTTGTTACGTTTACTACTAATTTAGTTTCACTAAATCCATACTCATCTGTTGTTACTTCAAAAGTTCCCATATTTACATCAACATTTTTTAGAACTTCTTCAGTATTTTCGCCACTTGCTTTATCTAAATCTTCAGATACTTTATCTAAGGATTCAGACCAGCTACTTTGTAATGATAAAGTGATTACTATAGATAGAATACCTAAAATTAATGCAGCGATTGCTTTTCCCTTACTTGCTTTTTTTATCAATGGAATAATACCAAAAATCACCGCCAATATTCCAAGAAAAAATGAAGCATTATTAAGTATAGGAATGAAACTTAAGCAAATACCAATGATTCCCAAAACTAAACCTGCTGTTGCTAATCCACTCTTTTTGTTTTCGACTTTTTCCATTCTTTTACTCCTTTCCATTTTCATTATACCTCAAAAAAATCTTGCAGTAAATAGTTCGTGTGAATATTTTGCAGTAAATAATATCATACTTATAAATGAGGTAATATTATGAAGCTAAAGTTTGATAACCTGCGTGACCTGTTAATCTTTAATATAAAGTATTATAGATATGTCAATAATTATTCACAAGAAAAGCTTGCTGAATTAAGCAAGCTAAGTCCTCGATATATTACAGATGTTGAAAGAGGATTACATTGTCCTACTATTCCAAAAATAGAAAGTATTGCAAAATCATTGAATATTGAACCTTATCAATTATTTGTCAATATTGAAAGAGATGTTGATATTGTTAATAAGATGAAAAAGGGAAGACAATATAATCAAAAATAAATATACATTTTCTTGAATTATTTTCATCACTTTATTTATATACACTTTTATTAAGTTTAAAATTTATAAATTAGAAAATATAAATATGAACTAAGTATTTGCGAGAGTAATCTATGTGCTAAATATAGCAAACACTAAATCGATTCTAATTTTAGAGTAAACATACACTTTATATTTAGTATTTGAACTATATAATCTGTAAATATTTTCCTATCTATTTTTCTTTATTCATTAATATTTTTCAATAAAAAATTAACAATTTCATTATCACAATAATATAGTTCGTGTTTTCCATCTTCAATAGTTGTCAATTTTAAATTATTCTTCTTACAAAAATCACTAATATCTTTATAAAGAACTATCTTATCAGCTGTCCCATGAATTATTGAAACATTTTGAAATTCATAATTTTTAATAGCATTATCGCCATTTTTAAATTCAAGATAAGCATCTTTATATATTTTAATATTATTATACAAAGACATAAATTCATTACTATTAAAGTAATCAAGTGATATTCCTGATTTGTGTTCCATAATCTCACAAAAATTAATTGCAGGACACATTAACATTGTTTTTTCTATATTTTTATTATTCTGTATTAATTTATTTAAAACCACATAGCCACCAAAACTACAGCCAAACAAATATATAGGTACATTATACTTTGTTTTTACATATGCAATAATTTCTTCTAGATAGGTTATACACAAACTTAAATTATAGAGTGAAAAATCTGTTTTATCTTCTCCATTCCATGACTAGGAAAGTCAAAGGAAATAATACCAATTTTATTTTTTAATAAATCATCATAAAATCTTGTTGCCATGTTTTGTTGCTACCTAACCCATGACAATAAATTATTATTTTATTCATATTATCTTCAGGTATAGCCCTAAAAGTATTAATTTTGTCATTAATTAAATAATTAAATTTAACTCTTAAATCTTTTTTTGCCTTTTCCATATTTTTTTCATCCATATCGAACACTCTCTTTTAACACTAATTATGTCATTTTTTTATATCTATTTCAAGTTTTCTTTACTGGGATAATCTGTATTACTTTTAATATGTTTCTAAAGAAATAATACAGTCTCAAAATTTATTCTATTTGATTAGTCCCTTATATATATTAACACTTTAAAAATTGGTTCTTAAAAATATCATCTTCTAATAAACCATTCCACAATCAACTAGTACTTGAAAGATTCTTAATGTTGTATTTTGATTATCAGTTTCTATTGGTAATAAAACACTATTAATAATAATTTCAATGTTGTTAATCTTTGTTGATTATCTAAATTTTTTTGTGAGTTTTTGTATGTTACAATCAAGCATAAATCCTATTCGTCACTATTATATTTATTGTCATCTAGAAAAAATTCAGATAAGTCATCCTATAAAGTTTGATATTTCAATTCATCTTAAATGGAGTTTTTGATTTGTATTTAATTTTAATATTTTTTCACTCTTTTTCAAATATTTATATTATCGACTTTTATTTTGCTCTAAAAAATTAGTAAAGTTTGTTGCTACTTGTTCTAAATAATCTAATCTTTTCATTTGTTTTAGCCATTTTTTCGGTATTTCCTTATATCCATAAATTATACCTGCAATAGAACCGGTAATCGCTCCAATTGTGTCTGTATCTCCTCCTAAATTAATAGCACCAATAATTGATTGAGAATATGAATTGCAATTTAATATTATCCATATTACTGATTCTAAAGTAGATATTATATAACCATTAGAATCAATACTATCAACTTTCAGCTTCTTTATATTTGATTTTAGTATTCTGTTATATTTCTCTATGGTTTCATGACTAAAAAATTCAGAATAATCTATGTTTTTTAACATATCATAACTTGTAATCTTATCATTTTTATTAAGGAGAAATAGTATATATCTAACATATATATAACAACCCATAATACTTATTTCATGTGCATGTGTAATAGAAGAAACTTTTTTTACTATATTAAATATTTCTTTTTTATTTAAGTTTTTATAGTAGCAATAAAAAGCAATTGGTAACATTCTCATCAAGGAACCATTTCCATTTTCATTAATACTTGTTCCACCACACTTAGTAGCATCACTTTTATCTTCCCAGTACCTCATTAATGCATATTTTATTGTGATTCCAATATCAAACACTTCATCTGTTGCGGTATATTCTGCATTATTTAACCAATTACAAAACCTATCTGCTATATCATTATAATTAATACCTTTACATTTTATTATAGAGTCTATAGTCGCTAAAGTCATTGAAGTGTCATCTGACCAAACGCCTTTTGGGACATCATAACTTCCATATCCTTTCAATGAGGTAACTGGTGATTTCATTAACTTTTTTCTATCTTCAAATTCAATAGGTACACCAATTGCATCTCCAACAGCAAATCCAACTAATCCTCCTTTAATATCATTCATTGTAATCACCTCTATTTTATAAAAGTGTCATCATCAATAAATCAAATCTCTTATATGTAATTATTATTAAATAAAAATATTTTTTACATATTTGTTGTAAACTATCTAAATGGTGAACAACTTAAAATAAATTCTAATAAAAATATTACAGTCTATAATTTACAGAAAACATTCTTTTTAGTTTCTCTTTAATTCTATCATATTTGTAACAATAAATATACTAGATACTTTTATAAATCATCTAATCTTTATAATGGTTAGAAGTATGCTAGTATAGGGGATTTTAATATAAATATTACAAGTAAAAAATGCCAATGCACTTGCAAAAGCTAAGGATTATCAAGAAACCATGAGCATGTCTAAAGCTGCAATATATGATCAACTTGTTTCTAAGTATGGTGAAAAATTTACTGCAGAAGAAGCGCAGTATGCTGTTGATAATTTAGAATAATTATTTATAAAATAAGAATTCACATTTTTGTGAATTTCTTTTTTTATGACATTTGTTTTTTTATTTATTAGGCTATTTACATTTTATTAGACACTGCTTAACACTATTTTTTTATTTTTTACATTCCTATTTATTCTTTTAGCATTACAATAAATATGGAGGTATGATATGGAAGCAAAAGATATTAAAAAAGTAGCCTGCGTTGGAGCTGGTGTTATTGGCTATAGCTGGGCATTATATTATTCATTGAAAGGGTTAACTGTTAATGTTTATGATTTGACAGACGAAAAACTTGAATTAGCTAAAAGGAGAATCCATGAAAGTCTACTTAATTTAAAGAATAATGATGTAGTTAATGAAAGTGAAATCACTGAAATTGAAAGTCGAATTTATTATACTACTTCTATGGAAGAAGCTGTAAAAGATGTTCAGTTTATTACTGAATCTGGGCCTGAAAGTTATGAAGTAAAACAAAAAATGGTTGAAGAGATGGAAAAATACACTTCTAAAGACACAATTATTTCCTCTTCTACGTCAGGATTGTTAATTACGGAAATTGCTAAGGATGCTAAGTATCCAGAAAGATTTATTGGAGCTCACCCTTATAATCCACCTCACTTAATTCCACTTGTAGAGCTTACTAGAGGAGATAAAACTGATAGTCATATTTTAGAAGTTGCAAAAGAGTTTTATCAAATGATTGATAAAGAGCCTGTTGTTTTACAAAAAGAAGCATTAGGTTTTATATGTAATCGAATTCAAATGGCAGTCTATCGTGAAGTTTGTAATTTGGTTATGAATGGTGTGTGTACCATTGAAGATGCAGATAAGGCAGTTACATATGGACCTGGTCTTAGATGGGCAATTATGGGACCAAGCTTAGTTTTTGAATTAGGTGGAGGCGAAGGTCATATTGATGGACTTATGAAACATCTTAATTCTTCTATCAGCTTATGGTTACATGACATGGCTGATTTTAAAGATTTTCCAGAACAATTTCCAGAAATCGCCAGAAAAGGTGTAGAAGAAGCCATGAAGAATCGTCCAAGAGAGATTGGAAATGATAATCAAAGTCTTGCCGAATATCGAGATAAGATGTTAATTTCTTTACTAAAATTACATAATAAGTTATAAATAAAAAACTACTAAAGTAATTTTTTGCTCTAGTAGTTTTTTATTCATTATTAAACCTTAATAATTCTCTAATATCTTCTACAGATAAATTTTGGAAAGTATCTTGTTTACCCTGTTCTTTTTCAATAATTTTATCACTAAGTACTTTTTTCTTTTCTTGTAAATTTAGAATTTTTTCTTCAATCGTTCCAGTCATAATTAATTTAATTACTTCTACTGTGTTTTTTTGTCCAATTCTATGGGCTCTATCTGTAGCTTGATTTTCTGCTTGAGGATTCCACCATAAATCTAAATGGATCACGACATCAGCACTGGTAAGATTTAGACCTGTTCCACCACTTTTTAACATTATTAAGAATATATTGGTATCATCTTTATTAAATTTATCTACTAGTTCTTGACGTTTTTTACTACTGACTGATCCATCAATTACATAATTTGTAATTTGCTCTTTATCTAGTTCTTCTTTTATAATATTTAATGCAGTTTTAAAACTAGTAAATAATAATATTTTATGTCCATTCTTTATTGATTCTTTTATGACTTCTAATAAATGGATTATCTTTGATGATGGTTTCTTATAACCATCAAAAATAATTCTAGGGTCAATACATACTTGTCGTAATCTAGTTAAAAGAGTAAGTATTTGCATTTTATTTTTATTGAATCCTGTTTTTACAAGTTCTTCCATCTGTTTTTTTGTATCTTGTACTAAGAATGCATATATCTTTTTTTCTTCCTCACTTAAATTTATGTATATATTATTTTCTAGTTTTTCTGGAAGGTCTTTTAATACTTCATTTTTCTTTCTTCTTAGTATAAATGGAGATACTTGATTTTTTAGTTTATTTAACATTACATTTGTTTCCTCGTCAAAGTCTTCTCCCATTTTATATTTTTCTTTAAATTTGTTTTTGCTAGATAGAAATCCTGGCATAATATAATCAAAGATACTCCATAGTTCCAAAATAGAATTTTCAATAGGTGTTCCAGTAAGAGCAACTTTTACTGTGCTTTTTATACTTTTTACGGATTTTGTTAGCATAGCAGTTGGGTTTTTAATATTTTGTGCTTCATCAATTACCATTACCTTAAAATTCATTTCTCTATAAATATCTAAATCTTCTCTTAATAGACCGTAGCTAGTAATATACACATTCCCAGTATAGTTTTTTAATTGTTTATGTCTTTCTTTTCTTAATCCAGTAAAAATACTTCTTTTAATTTTATCACTGAATTTTCTAAATTCATTATCCCAGTTATATACTAGGGATGTTGGTGTTACTATTAATATTTTAGCATATGGTTCTTCTTTTAAAACTTTGCTAATAAATATAATAGTTTGTAGACTTTTTCCTAAGCCCATTTCATCAGCAAGTATTCCGCCTAGTTCACATTTATATAAATTATAAAGCCATTTTACACCTTCTTTTTGATATAGCCTTAAAATCGTTTGTTCCTCTTCCGTGAATTCTATAGAAGCATTTTTATAGTTTTTAAATTTTTTTACAAAATCATCGAATAAAGAATTGGTTTTTATAAATTTATTTTTAGTTTTTAAACTATCTAAGTATAATGCTTTAAATTTAGGAATTTCACCACTATCTTCTGTTAATTCTAAATCTTCTTTTAATTCTTCTAATTCTTTTATGGATGGATCTAATAAATCTAGAATATCACCACTTTTTAACTTATAATACTTTTTCTTGTTTTTTAAATTTAAAAATATTTTATCTAGTTCTTCTACACTAATATTATTTAATTTGAATTCATAGTTTAATATATTATCTTTTCCAATACTAAAACTTGTTGTTCCTTGAACCTTTTTTATTAAATTGGTATTTTTTAGTTTTTCACTAGTAAAAACTTCATAGTCTTCTGTTAATTCATTTAATCCATTTTGGATAAATTCTCCTATTTCATTTATATCATAAAGTCTTAATTCTTGGTCAAACCCATATTTTTTTAAATTCGTAAAGACAGTGTTTTCAAATTGTTTATCTCTTACTATAACTTTATCCTCTTTATCGAAATAGTTGATTTCTCTATCTTTGTATTTAAATATTATTTTTCCTTCTATGTAGTCTTCTAAAATATCAAAATATAATTTTACATCTGGTGTATTTACAATTACTAAGTCATCTACTGAATCGTCTAATATCATTTTATTTTTGATACTCGGTACAAGGTAATCTTTAAAATCTTGAAACTCTTGATTTGAAAATGTTAGTTGGTCAATTTCTTCTTCTAAAATATTTTCAGCTATTATTTTTTCTACTTCATTTAATTTGTAAATAGCATTATTATCTATTAAATAACTATAATCTGCTGTTAATGGCTTTAATAAAGTTAAATCATAATCTATATTTATAGTATGAGTATTATCTTTTTTTAATACTTTATAATTAAATGGCAAGCCTTTTACAATTGGTAATACCTTATTTATACAAGGAGCCTCGACATAAATATCATCTATTATTAATAGTAATCTATCAAAAATAGTTTTAGTAGGAATTAAAAAGTTTTTATAGTATGATGTTTTAGCATAAGAAAGCTCTAGTAAATCAAGCATTTGTTTTGACTTAGTATTAAAATAATATTTTCTATTGTTATAGACAAAGTCTTTACCAAATTTTATACTACCATCTGTATGATAAGTATCTATTAATTTATTTACTTTGTTTCCTAAGGCATAAAATTTAGTAGCACCAATTTTAAATCTAAGTTGATAATATTCGTTATAGTGCTCGTAATAATAATCATATTCTTTTTCTAATTTTAGATATGGAATAATTCTTGCTTCTGTTTTTACAATATCTTGATTCTTAGTTGCAATTTTGATTTGATTTAGAAGATTTGTTGTTTTACTTTGTAGGGTAGTTTCTTTCGTAGTCCAAAAGTATTCTCCTTCAAATTTAATTAGTACAGCAGCTATATGTTTACATGAATCTGTTAGATTATATTGGGGACAAGTACAACTACAATTCAACACATCTCCACTTTCATCTTCTTCGATAGTTACAACATATGATTTAGATGTATGTTCTGAAAAGACAGCAAACTTATCTCTTGAACCATTAGAAGTTAGATTAGTACCAATATATCTGACTTTTCTGTTATCATAGTTTATTCCTTTATTTAAATCTATTATATTTACGTGTTTAATAAATTCTTCAAACATGTTATCACTTCCGTTTCTATACTATATCATAAATTAATAAAATAAGATACTTTTATTTATACCTTACCTTATTATACTTTTTTATTGCCATTTTACATATTGTATTGCTTTTTTTATTTCTTTTAATTGACTACTTATTTTATCTATAGTATTATTCAATATGGAGTGATTAACATGACTAATAAACAGCAAACTAAATTATATCTTTTTTTGAAAACTAATACTGAATATTATGAAATTGTAAAGGAAATACTAGAACACCCAGAAATGATAAAGAGACAAAAGTTTGTTCATCATGAGAGTTGTAGTGTATATGATCATTGTCTGATGGTATCTATTTTTTCTTATTTATGGGCAAAAAGATTAAACTGGGATTATCGTAGTGCAGCAATTGGTGGATTATTACACGATTTTTATGATGAACCATGGCAAACTTCTGATCATAAACTTATAGAAAAGAAAAAGAAATTTAGAGAAAAGCATGGCTTTGTTCATGCTAGACAGGCAGCTAAAAACGCAGCACTTTATTTTCCTGATTTGATAGATGAAAAGATTGATAATATTATTAGAAGACATATGTTTCCTCTTAATATTACACCTCCTAAATATAGAGAGGCTTGGATTGTTACTATGGTAGATAAATATAGTTCTATGGATGTTTTTAAATGTCCAAAAGCATGGCCTAAATATTTGGGATTATCTAGAAATAGGCAAAGTTAATATAATTAATTCTATAAAAAATAAGTTCCTAGGTTAGAACTTATTTTTGTTTTTATAATACTTTTTATTTCTTTTCTACGATTGATATTATTTTTGTATTTTTAAAATATTATTCATCTTCAATATTGGTATTTATTTTATCTCATTTATTAGACGAATTATATTATGATTTTCATTTAAATAAATTCATTCCTTCATATATTTATCTTAACTTAATATATACTGATACAATAATTTCTTCTTTTATGTACTATTTATATTGCTTTTAATGTATATATAAGTCAATTTTTATAAGGAAAGTTATAATTTCGTGATTTTAATATCTATAGTGATAATTTATAGTACTTCCTATTCTTTTAATAGTTCTGTATATATATTTTGTACTGTTATTTCATTTACTATAATATATTTTAGTTCTTCTTCCTCACTTAATTCATGAATAAGGTTTGAATTACTGGTTTTTTATTTCTTTTAAATAAGCACTGGTATTTTCTCTTAGACATCCATCATTTAATATAAATACGTTCATTTCTTCCAAATCGACGTCACTATAACAAAATTAACTTTGTTTTCAAAAGAAATCCACAGATTCTGTGGATCTCTTTAAAGATTTATTCCATAATAAGCATCAATTAGTATTTTCTTTAATTCAGAAACTAGTGGAAGTCTAGGATTGGATGTTGTACATTGGTCTCCAAAAGCTCTATTTGCTAGTTCATCTATTTTATTCATATATGTTTCTTCATTAATTCCATATTCTTGGAATGATTTTGGTATTCCTAATTTTTCATTCATTTTATTTACCATATCTATCAATTTATCCACACCGTCTTCTATATCTTCCACTTCTAGACCAATTTTTTTGGCAAAGGTTGCATATTTTTCATCAGCAATATAGTATTCATATTTTGGAAATGATACGAATTTAGTGGGACTTGATGCATTATATCTAATTACATATGGAAGTAATATGGCATTACACCTTCCATGAGCAATGTGAAATTCTCCTCCTAATTTATGGGCTAAGGAGTGATTGATTCCTAAGAAAGCATTGGTGAAGGCCATACCAGCGATACAACTTGCATTATGAACTTTTTCTCTTGCTTCTTTGTCATTCCCATTTTCATAGGCTCTGATTAAATACTTATGTACTAATTCTCCCGCTTTTTCGGCTAGTCCGTCTGTATAGTCACTCGCCATATTGGAAACATATGCTTCTATAGCATGCGTTAGTACATCCATTCCCGTATCTGCTGTTAATACTTTGGGTAGTGTTAATACTAATTCTGGATCAATGATTGCGACATCTGGTGTTAATTCATAATCAGCAAAAGGATATTTTACATTATTGTCTTTATCTGTGATTACTGCAAAAGAAGTTACTTCACTACCAGTTCCTGAGGTTGTGGGAATAGCAACAAATTTTGCTTTTAGACCAAGTTTCGGATATTTATAAGTCCTTTTTCTAATATCTAGGAATTTTAATTTTAGACCTTCTTTATCAACATCTGGATGTTCATAAAATAACCACATTCCTTTGGCAGCATCAATGGCACTTCCACCACCTAATGCAATAATTACATCTGGTGTAAATTGTCCCATGGCATTTACTCCTCTATCAATGGTATCAAAAGAAGGATCTGGTTCTACATCACTAAATACTTCAAAATGAATATGGTTATCATGTTTTTCTAATTGATAAATTACTTTATCCACATAACCTAATTTTACCATGGATTCATCTGTTACAATAAAAGCTTTGGTAATTTCTGGCATTTTTGATAAATACTGGATAGATCCTCTTTCAAAATAAATTTTAGGAGGTACTTTAAACCATTGCATATTTACTTGTCTTTTAGCAACTCGTTTTAAATTAATTAAGTTTACACTAGATACATTGTCCGTGGTACTGTTCCCACCAAAGGTTCCACAACCTAATGTTAGAGATGGCATATTGGTATTATAGATATCTCCTATTGCACCATGAGTCGATGGCGAGTTTACAATGATTCTACCCACTTTTAAGACATTTGAAAAGTGGTTAATTGTATCTTCATTTTCGGTGTGAATTACTGCAGAGTGACCAAGGCCTCCAAATTCTACTAATTTTTCACTTAATTTAATTCCTTCTTCTTCATCTTCTACACTATAATAAGTTAGGATAGGACTTAATTTTTCTTTGGAGAAGGGATAGTCTTTTCCTACTCCATACTCCCTTACTACAATTACTTTTGTTGTTAATGGGATTATAAAGCCTGCTTTTTCTGCAATATCAAATGGATCTTTGCCGACGACTTCAGAATTTAGGTCATAGCCATTTTCTTCTTTTATAAACATATAATTTTTTAGTAATTCTTTTTCTTCTTCTGTAACAAAATAACATTCTGCTTTTTTCATTAGTTGTTCAAACTCAGTAACAATTTCTTTATCTACTATTACTGCTTGTTCACTAGCACAAATCATACCGTTATCGAATGATTTTGACATCACAAGATCGTTTACACTTGTTTTTAGCTTGGCATCTTTGTGGATATAACAAGGAACATTACCAGGTCCTACACCAAGTGCTGGTTTTCCACAGGAATAAGCACTTTTTACCATACCTTTTCCACCGGTTGCTAGAATTAGACTTACATCTTTATGATTCATTAATGTTTTTGTTGCTTCTACAGATGGTTTATCAATCCATAAAATGCAGTCTTTAGGAGCTCCGGCTTTTACTGCTGCTTCTAATAGAATTTGTGCCGTTTTTACACTACAATTCTGAGCAAACGGATGAAATCCAAAGACAATCACATTTCTTGTTTTGGCAGCAATTAATGATTTAAAACAAGTGGTAGAAGTAGGATTGGTAATTGGAGTTACTCCAGCAATAATACCAATCGGTTCTGCAATTTCGATATATCCTTCTTCGGTATTATCATGGATTGTTCCAACTGTTTTATTATCTTTTATACTATGATAAATATATTCAGATGCAAAAATATTCTTAGTAATTTTATCTTCATAAATTCCTCGCTTTGTTTCCTCTATTGCAAGACGTGCTAACATCATATGATTTTCTAAGACAGCCATGGCCATCTGTTTTACAATTCTATCAACATCTTCTTGCGTTAATTTACTATATTCTTGTTGAGCAACTTTAGCTCTTTTCATTAATTCATCTATCATTATTTGTGTATCATTCATAGCCTGTTCTCCCTCTTTTATTTTTTACTATTTTTTTTGAGTATTTTGCACCTCTATTTCTGCTTGGTTATTTTCTAACATCTTTATTGTATCTAGTTTATTTTTTATCATTTCAATTTCTTTTTCTTGCCTTTTTTTGTCCAGTGGCAATGTTACTTCTTCTATAACTTGATTATCTTTTATTCCAATATACCAGTCTTGTCCTTGATATACTTCATCATAATCTTCTTTCTTTACCTTTTTAAAACTATTTATTTCTTTTTCTCTAATATCATTATCTTCTGTTAAAAGAATAGCTAGGGCTTTGATTCTGGTAAGTTCTTCGGAACTTGTTTCTGTCTTTTCTTTTATTTTTTCTCTTTTTGTTTCGTAGGCTATAGGCATATTTACATTAGGATCTATTTTTATAGGAGTGGTATTGTCTTTAGCACCAATTAAATAATTATTTTCATCTAAGTCTGCATGTGGAAAGGGAGCTTTTAAAAGAGAATCTTTAACTGTAGGATAAAAGTCAGATAAATCTGTTTCTTGGTTTATAAAGATATATTCTAAGGTGTCATTTGATTGTGATGATTTTTGTAGCATTTTTTTTGCAACAGACGATAATAGACCAGGCTGATACATATTTTCGGAAATACCATCTCGGTCATGAATTGGTGCGAAAACTATGTAATTTCCTTTACGAAAACATAAGCTTCTGGCTACAAATTCGTCTGTTTCTTTTTTCTTTATCATAAGCACATCAGCGTTATGTCCATTTAAAACACTATAATATGCCTTTTGTCCTGAATTTCCAGGTCCAATACAACTTTTATTACAATTTTTCCCTATCAGTAATCGTTGCCTATCTGCATCCCGGGCTGTTTCATAATAATAATTTAAGAACTCCCCTTCTATTGGTGGTATCGATGTATATTTTCTTTGTAACATTCCAAGATAGGTGTTTATGTAATCTTTCGGATTTCTACTAGTAATCCTATCGGACATTATTCCTTTTATTATATCTTCTTCTAAGATTGAGGTTGTAATGTTATCTGTTTCATTACAAGATTCCATACTTTCTAATAGGTTATAAAAATTAGGTATTGCTGCATTAATTGTTTCTTCGCTAATTATTTTATCATCTTTCATTTGCTTTAGAATTTTAGGATAGTTTCTCAATAGACCAATCATCGCATTCTCATCAAATTCTTCAAAATAATTTAATAATGGTAGTAGCAATTTTAACTCTTTTGGTACTTGCTTATGAGCTAAAATTTCCTGGGCTTCTTCTTCAGTTAATGAATTAATTATTTTTACTAAGTTTTGATATGTTTTTTCCTGAGTCCCTATTTTGTAATTATTATAATTATAACCTAGAATTCTTCTTGGTAGTTTTTCACCAGCAACGGATACCTTATTTAAAAAACGTATTTTTTCCTGTGTATATTTATCTAAAATAACTGTTCTTACTTTAGATGATACTGTTGGTAATATTCTTTCTAATGACTCTTTTGATAAATTTCCTGTTACAAACAATTGATTTATTTCGTTAATTTGATTTTTATCTATTTTAACATTTTCTTTTCTTAGTTTCCTTAAAGAATTTAGATAAGTATCATAATCAGCTACTAAATCTAGTAATTTTTCTTTCGTTATTCCTAATTGTTCATACTCTCCAGCCGCAAGTATTCTATCAATTTTTTTGAATTTAGCACCTCTTATTATTCCTTCTTGTTTCTTTTTCGTAAGAGGTAGAATCAGTGTTAAGTTATCTGTTATTTCTTTTTTCTTTTGTTGTTGATAAAAATTCAATTGTGTATTTAGAATTGTGTTATAAAACTTTGAGGTTTGTTCTGGTAATAGCGTATGGTTGTTATTCATATATATTTGATATAGATGCTTAATTTCTTCCATACATCGATTATAATATTTTGGATCATTTATTTTAGTATTTAGATTATCGGCGATTACTTTAAAATAGGCATTCATATTGTCTTTATTTATTTTAGAAAATGTTTTTAATAGAAGAGCATTTATTTGGTTTGCACCTTGAATATTAAAATAGTACTTATCTTCTTTATACTTTAGTCTAATTACACCATCCATTAGCTTATCTAATAGTCCATATAGTTGTTGTTGAACATGGGGAGAATCTTCATCGAAGTTATATAATAATTGTTCTATTACTTTTACTGCAGTATCCCCCTGTATATGGTTAGGTTCGTTAGAATAGAAGAATGGTAAATATTTTATAAATTCAATATTGTTTTGCTTTATGTATTGCAATATAAGTTGTTGTTCTTCTTCTGTTAAATTTTCTTTTGTATCTTTCATATTTACTCCACCTTAGTTTTTATCTTCTATTTTTCATATATTTATATTTTATCACGTTTATTTGCTATTTGAAAGATATCTTTCTTTGCGTTATAATAATATTATTCGAGGTGATTTTTATGAGGATTTGTCCTGTTTGTCATGCAGAAAATGAAGATGATGCTCTTTATTGTAAAAAATGTGCATCTTATCTTTTAGATGATGACGATAAAAAGAACAAGAAGGAAAAGAATAAAGTTAAAAAGCAAAAAAAGGTTAAAAATAAAACTAAACATAAAACTAAAGTTAAAAATAAAAGAGCCCCTAGAGAAAGACAAAAATCTAGTTTCTTTTCTAAATTCTTGGCTTTTGTTTTAATTATTATTGCGATAGTTCTCGCTGGGATTGCTAGTGTGTTTGCCTATCATTACTATCAGGAAAATAATATTGTAGTTCCTGATGTTGTAGGATATTCTTATGATGAAGCTACTGCTGTTTTGAAAGAAGCAAAATTAAGTTACCAACAAAAAACAAAACTTACTACTGATCCAGAAGAAGTTGGTGTTGTAGTGAAGCAAAGTAAACGTGCTGGCAGTAAAACACATGAAAATGCAGTTATCACTTTAACTGTTGGAATTTTAGATACGACGGTAACAGTTCCTGATGTCGAAGGTATGAGTTTAGAAGATGCGATTAGTACTTTAAATCAAGCTGGTATTTCTTATCAGGTTGTTTATGAAGAATCGGATGAAGATAATAATATCATCTTAGAGCAAAGCATACGTTCTGGAAAAAAGATTGATAATACAGAAAGCATCACTTTAACTGTTTCTATGAATAAAGATAATTCTTCAACTACAAATAACAATAATTCTAATACCAATACTAATGACAGTAATACTACTACTGATAGTAGTGATGTCGGTGATGAGGATAATCAATAAATTATTTTTACTTTATTATTTTTTGTAATTCTTCTATAAATATAGAAGGATTTTTTTCTGGAACTAATAAAAAAACTTTGTTTTTTGTTCTTGTAAGAGCTACATAAAATAATCTACGTTCTTCACTATAGGGATAGGTATCCTTTGCCTTGGTTACTAGTCTTGTTAATTTTTCTTCTTTTACTTGGCTAGGAAATCCAGTTATTTTATCTTCTAGATTTACAACAATTACATTATCACTTTCTAATCCTTTTGATTTATGTACTGTCATATAAGTGATATCTAAATAATCATAGTTTTTAATGCATAGCTTATCTTTTTTTATTTTAATATCTTCATCTAGTAGTAAATAAATATCTTTATTATTTCTTCCCAATACTAATATCTTTTCTTCTTTATCTTTTGATAGTTCTTTTATTATTTCTAAAAAAATCTTTTTTATATTTTTATATTTTAGTATTTTTATAGGAGTTTTTAATCTTTTTTCAGAGTATAACTCTTTTTTTATCTGGTGTTTATTTTTCATAATAAACTTACCGGCTACTTGTATTAACTCCTTACTATTTCTGTATGTTCTTTCTAATTTCATTATTTTAGCTTCTTTAAAATAGGTTTTAAAATTTATAAATAATGAAACGTCACAACCTGTAAATCTATATATCGATTGAAAATCGTCTCCTACCACCATTAATTTAGCATTTGTTTTTTTTATTATTTCTTTTATTAAATTGAATCGAATGAAAGATGTATCTTGATATTCATCAATAATTATATATTTTATTTTTTTCTTTAGCCCTTGTTCTTTTATAATTTTGGTTGCTTTTATTAGCATATCATCAAAGTCTATTTCTTTATTTTCTTTTAGATAAGTTTCATATTTTAAATAGATATTTATAATCAGTGTTAGTAGTGTTTTTTCTGTTTTATATTGTTTATATGATAATGTTTTTTTTGTTTTAGATAAAAAGGTAAGAAAATCTTTTAATTTATAATTATTACATTTCATTAATCTAATAAATGTAATACATAACTTTTGTAGTTGGAGAAGTTTATTTTTATTATTTTCTAATATTTTTTGATAACTTTTTGCCGGTTGATTTGTGTTTTCTTTGAAATATTTACACATTAACTTTAATAAATATGGGGAAGAATAAATATCTATTTCAAAAAATTCATTAGTTATTTCTTCTAGTAAACTATCTTCTGCTATTTCATAAAATAGAGCTTTTTCTTTTATAATTTCTAGTGATAATTTATGAAATGTGTAAGTAGGAACTTCTATATTTAAATTGATTTTTATTTTTTCTTTTAAGCTTTCTGTTGCGGCCTTTGTAAATGAGATACACAATATTTGTTCTGGTTTTATATTTTTTTGTTTTGTTAAATACTTTATTTTTCCTAGTATAGTTAATGTTTTACCACTACCTGCTCCTGCTGTTACTAATATGTAATTATTGTCTTCTTTTATAATTTCTTCTTGTCTTTTATCTAATGTATAATTTCCAATTTGCATAAAATCACCAGTCTATATATTATTTTATTTGGGATTATAATACAAATCGTACTTTTTAATATTTCTTACTGTTTTTAAATTGAAAATATTTTTTTCATTTTACATATTTTAGGTACTTCTTTATAATAGAATTAGGTGAAAGTTGTGAAAAAGATTATTACTATTACAAATTTAGAGGAGCTAAATAAATTCGAGAAGAGGTTACCATTCTATCGATCTTTTTTATATCGTAGGGTTAATTTTTCTTGTGGTGCGACTGTAATACCAATTCAATCATTTATCACTGCTTTAAATATTAAAAATAAAAAGAAAAGGATTACATACCTTTATGATACATTATGTAGACAAGTTGATACATTTTATATGGATAAAAATATTTGTGATTTTAAGTACAATCAATGTATTGTACAAAGAAAAAATAAAAAATATCAAAATGGTTGCTGCAGACTATGTAAATATGCAAATTCTGATGGATGTAGTACTCATAACTTTACATGTAAAATGTTTTATTGCTTTACAATTAGAGAAAAAAATAATATTTTAACTACAAAAGATTTACCTTTACTTAAATGTTTTAGTTTGAGGCAGCGATTTCTTCTACAATATGAATATTTTTCTAGTAGGGAGGATATTCTTACTGATTTATGGATTGAGAGTTTGATTATTAATTTATTTCGAATTTATGCAAGATTTATTTCTAATATTATTTTACAGAGAAGATAAATTGTAATATTAGAACAAAAGAATTAAGTAAACTTAATTTCTTTGGTGATGTACTTAGACTTTTTGCTTCACAGACTAAGTAACTCTACTTCGTGAGTGCTTAACATCCGATAGTCGCTACCGTAGTTTTCTTTTTATTCAAATAATGATTATATACTACTCTAATACAACCAAACGTTTTGTGAATTAACTCTACGTAATTAGTTGTAGGATACAAACGAAACCGATAAGCTCTATACATAATATTCCTCCTGATGAGAACACTATATAATACTTTTATTCGTGTGTTAACTGTTTTTTATCAAGTTTTCAAATTTGCATTTTGAGAAGCAAATTCCTTATAAATAAAAAGACCTATTTTGGTCTTTTGGTATTTAGGGTTCTCATTGAATTTAATATAGCCATTACTGATACACCGACATCGGCAAATACTGCTTCCATCATATTGGCAACTCCTAGGGCACCAAGTAGTAAAAAGAAAATTTTGATTCCTATAGCAAAATAAATATTTTGTTTTACTATTTGAATTGTTCTTTGAGATATTAAAATGGCATCACTTATCTTTGATATATCATCATCCATAATTACAACATCAGCTGCTTCTATTGCGGCATCACTTCCTAAAGCTCCCATGGCAATCCCAATATCTGATCGAGTTAATACTGGTGCATCATTCATTCCATCTCCTACAAAAGCAACTTTATTGTTTTTTTGTTGTTTATGTAAAATCATTTCTAGTTTATCTACTTTATCTTTAGGTAGTAATTCAGAATATACTTTGTCTATTCCTACTTGTTTGGCGATGTGATTGGCTATTTCTTTTTTATCTCCGGTAAGCATTATAGTTGTTTCTATATGATTTTTATTCTTTAAAGTATCTATTGTCTTTTTGGCATTTTCTTTTACTTTATCTGCAATAACCATATATCCTAAGCATTCTTTTTCTTCAGCAACATAAATTATGGTTCCTATCTCTTCTACTTTTGGAAAGCTAATTTTATTTTCTTGCATTAATTTATCATTTCCTACATAGACTTTTTTATTATCGATTTTAGCACTAATTCCTTTTCCAGCTATTTCTTTGATATTTTTTATTCTTTTTTTATCTACTTCTTTATGGTACTTTTCTTTCACTGCTAGAGCTATTGGATGACTAGAAAAAGATTCTGAAAGTGTTGCGATATCTAGTAATTTTTCTTTATTTTCACTTTCTATTTTTACTACTTGAAAGCAACCTTCTGTTAATGTTCCTGTTTTATCAAATACTATTGTTTTAGTATTTGATAATGCTTCTATGTAGTTACTTCCTTTAATTAAAATTCCCTGCTTTGATGCTCCTCCTATGCCTCCAAAAAATCCTAATGGTACTGAAATAACTAAGGCACAGGGACATGATATTACTAGGAAGGTCATGGCTCTTTTTACGCATTCTAATAATGTTAATTCCTTTATCAATAGTGGTGGTAAAAAGGCAAGAATTAATGCTAGTATTACAACAATAGGAGTATAATATCTTGCAAATTTAGTAATAAAATTTTCGGCTTTTGCTTTTTTATTACTAGCATTTTCGACTAAGTCTAAAATCTTAGATGCTGTTGACTCTTCAAATTCCTTGGTTACTTTTATGGTTAGTATACCCGTTTTATTAATACAGCCACTTAATATACTATCGCCAACAGTTACTCTTCTTGGAACAGATTCTCCTGTTAAGGCAGAAGTATCAACCATAGATTCTCCTTTTTCTACTATTCCATCCAAGGGTATTTTTTCTCCCTGTGTTACTATTATTTTTTGTCCCGGATTAATCTCTTCAGGATTTACTTTTACTATTTCTCCAGCTTTTTCGATATTGGCATAATCCGGTCTAATATCCATTAGTTCACTCACTTGCTTTCTAGATTTACCAACGGCATAGGACTGAAATAATTCTCCAATTTGATATAACAACATTACTAAAACTGCTTCAAGATATTCTCCTGTTATGAATGCTCCAATTGTCGCAATACCCATTAAGAAGTTTTCATCGAATATTTCGCCTGAAAAAATGTTTTTTACTGCTTTTAAAATAACACTAAAGCCAACGACTAAATAGGCTATTATATATAGAATTAATTTTATTTCTGTAGATATTGATAATAGTGTTGTTGTTAGTAACAAAAAGATTGTAATAATAATTTTAATTAATTCTTTTTTTTCTTTTTTTGTCATAGTATCACCTAATCATCTAGAAGTGTGCAATCTGGTTCAACTTTTTTGCATACTCTCTTTATTTCTTTCATAATTGTATTATAGTTTTCGTCTATCAACTCTAGTTTTATTTTCTGAGTTATAAAGTTGACATTGGCACTTTCTACTCCTTCTACCTTATTAATTGCCTTTTCTATTTTAGATGCACAATTTGCACAATCTAAATTTTCTACTTTTATCGTTTTTTTCATTTTATCATCCTTTCATTTGAATAATTATTCAATCGTTATTATCATTATATTTGAATAGCCATTCAAATGTCAATGTTTTTTTAAAAATATAGAGAAAAAATACATTTCCATATACGCAATGTATTTTTATTTTTTTGTATCCATCATTAATCCTTTATAATATTTCCAGGCAATTATTCTAAATGCTAACTTATTTATTAAACTTTCATCTATTGTTTTATTATCAATAGCTTTTTTTATGGCATTAAAACTTTTTTCATAATCAGTAGTAATAATTAAATCATTTCCAGCTAAAATAGCTTTTACTGTAGCAGCTTCTACATTATCTATTGCTCCCATGGCTAAATCATCTGTAATAATTATTCCTGTAAATTTTAATTTATTTCTTAACAAATTATGAATATTTGGTGATAGTGAGGCAGGATTGTTTTTATCAATACTATTTACAGTATTATGACTTACTAGTATAGCTTCTGCTTTTGCTTTTATTCCTGATTGAAATGGTGGTAGATCATTTTTAATGATATCCTCATATGTACGATTATCTACTGATGTTTTCGTATGGGTATCCTCATTATTACCATATCCTGGAAAATGTTTTAACGTATATGATACATCGAATTTTTTACTTTCTTCTATAACTATTTTGGCATATTTAGATGTTATTTGTGTATTTTCTCCCAATGCTCTTTGATACATATAGTCATTTGGATTTGTTGATACATCTACCACGGGGGCTAAGTTCAGATTAATCCCCAACTCACTTAGTATTGTACTTTTTTCTTTTACATCTTCTTTAATTCTATCCATGCCACCTGCTAGATACAACTGTCTTGGTGATTTAAATGGTTCATTACGTATATTTTTATTACTACTTACTCTGACTACAATCCCACCTTCTTCATCTACTGCTGTTAAAATAGGAATCTTGGCTACATTTTGGAGGTTTTTTATCATGTCAATTACTTCTTCCTTTGTTTTATCCTTAAAATCTTTCGCAAAAAATATATAACCTCCAAATTGATAATTGCTTAGTATTTCTTTTGCATTTTCTTCTGGATATCTAACTAATAGTATTTGTGCTATTTTTTCATTTAAACTCATCTTTTTTATTTTTTCATTTGCTAAAATATAAAACTTCCTAAAAATCCCATTATCTTTCCATTCTAGTGGCACTCCACCTTCATCTGTTTTTTCAGTTCCCTTTTCATATTCTATTATTTCAACATCTTGACTGTATTTATTCTTGTTTAGTTTGCCTTTATATTTTAAATTAATTTTATCTCCCTTATTTATATTGGTATCAGAAATATTAAAAGTATAGATAATATTCTTGTTGTCTTGCACTGTAAATTTATCATTTTCCACTTTTATAATAGTTGCGGTTAAGTTGTGAATATTTTCTTCTCTTGGTTCGGTGTTATATCTAGTAATACCAATTACTCCTACTACTATTATAATCAAAATAAAAATGTTGAATATTAATTTTATTTTCATATGTCACCTCATATAACATATTATATATTTATTTTTAGCAATTGTGTTGTTTTTTTGTATTTGATTAATTATTTTTATTCGATTATAATAAATTTGAGGTGATACTTTTGGAAAAAGATACTACAATTCACAATACTAAATTAGTTCAAGAAATACAAAAGAAAATGCATTCTTACAATATTATTACGGATTTATCTGATTTTTTTAAAATTATGGGGGATAGTACAAGGTTACAGCTTTTAATGATTTTGGGATATGGAGAACTATGTGTTAGTGATTTAGCATTTTTACTTAATATGTCCATTTCTGCTGTCTCACATCAATTAAAATCATTACGAACTGCAAAATTAGTAAAAATTAGACGTGATGGAAAAAACATTTATTATTCTTTAGATGATGAACATATTAAATCTATTTTAGAGGTTTCACTAGAACATATATTAGAAAAATAATTAAAATTCATCTTGCTTTTTTACTCATAATAGCATATCCTTAATGTAGGAAGGAGTAGTAATGTGAAAAAGTTAAAAGTGTTGAGTTTAATTTTTGCTTGTTGTTTTCTTTTAGTAGGATGTGGTGATAATCAGGTTCTTTCTTGTACTATTAACCAAGAACAAAATGGTTTAAATATGGATCAGACTGTTGATGTTACTTTTAGTGGAAATCAGGTTACAAATGTTAAAATGACTGTTGATAGTGAAGCAACTGATGATACTATTAAAAATAATTGGGATGCTTTTGCTAAAATGTTAGATGAGCAATACCCTGACTCTAACAAAAATGGAATCAAAGTTACTAAAGAGAATAGTAAAGATGACTTCACTTATAAAATTAGTATTGATGTAGATGTTAAAAAAGCTAGTGATGATGATTTAGCTGATTATAATTTATCTGGTCTTGCAGATGCTGAAGGTACTTATGATAGCGTAAAAAAACAAGCAGAAAAAAGCGGTTTTACTTGTAAATAGTAAAACCACTTTTTATTTTATTGATAAAGTTATTATTCTTTTACAGCATAAAGTATAATTTCAGTTGGAAATAGTTCTCCTCCATAACAACGAAGGTAGAATTGATAATTAGGATTCATATCTTCAATCATTCTTGGTATTTTCCATAGGTCTTCGTAGTTATGATAAACAGACAACATCAACTTAGGGGAGGTATTCTTTATATGATTTTGACAACCAATGATTGCTTTTGTTTCAGAACCTTCAATATCCATTTTTATCATACTAACTGGTTCTAATATATCTATATCAATACTTGTTCCCTCTAATATTTCTTCTCCTGTATCAGAAACTTGGTTGGCAGATGATCCTTCTATATTAGTATTCATATATACCTTTTGTACTTTATCTAAAACAGCTTTTTTTCTTATTTCAATATTAGGATAGTATCTTGTATTATTTTTTAATTGTTCTATACTTTCTGGTGTTATTTCATAGGCATATATTTTTTTATAATTATTAATTCCATAATTTTCAATATAAGTTAAAATACTATCTCCTGTATAGGCACCTATATCAACAAATACTTCTTCGTTTGTTGGTTTTATTATATCTAAATCCCAGTATTGGTTATAATTTGTTTCTATTGACTGTTTTACTATCTCAAAGTGATACCAATTATTTAATATAGCAGATAATAATTTTTTAGATCGATAATCTTTCAATCTATTATATAACCATTCATAGTCGTTTACGTGTTCCTTTAGTGAAGTAGCTCTGAGATAAAGAGATTCATATTCTCCTTCACTTTCTTTTAATTTTCCCCAGTAATCAAACGTAGTAAAATAGTTTTCTAATGCTAGTTTTACTTCTGGAGTTTGTTTACTATATATGTCTTTTATGTTAGTAAAGATATCCTCTTTACTTTTTCTTTTTAATTCAGTTACTAACTCTTGAAATTTTTCATCTATTTTGTTCATAGGTTCTCCTTTTTTAAGTTTTTTATATTCTAAACTATTCTTTTTCTCTTAGTTACTAATTTTCTTACCCAATCTACAGGGATGACTGTCGCTGCTAGAAGAATAGTAAAGATTAATTCTTTTACTGATAGTCCATATGCTCTGAATAAATCTCCTCCATAATATATTAAATATAGTTGGACTATAATAATAAATAAAATAATAATAATAAAAACTTTGTTTTTGTTTAAGTTTGATAGTAAATTTAATCTTGGTGTTCTAGCGTTAAAACAGTTAAATATTCCCATAAAAATGAATAGAGCAAAAAATGCTGTCATTAAATATTTATTTGTTTCATTTATTCGATATATGGATTCTATCCAGGGACTTTTTAGAAAGAATATACATAAAGCAGAGGAATAAATTCCTGTAAATAATATTTCACTATACATATATGAGTTCATTATTTTCTCATCTTTTGGTTTTGGGTTTTCTTCCATGTAAGATTTTAGCGGAGCCTCATATGAGAAGGCAATTCCTGCTAAAGTATCCATAATCATATTAATCCATAACATTTGAATTACTGTTACTGGGGACTCTATTCCAATAAATGGACCTATAATTGATAAACTAATTGCACATAAATTTATTGTTAGTTGAAAAATAATGAATTTTCTAATACTTTTAAAAATGGTTCTTCCATAAAGAACTGCATAGGCTATTGATAACAGATTATCATCCATGATTACTATGTCACTGGCTTCTTTTGCTACTTCTGTTCCACTTCCCATAGCAAATCCTACATCGGCTTTTTTTAATGCAGGAGCATCATTTACCCCATCTCCTGTCATTCCTACTACTAAGTTTTCTTCTTCAGCGATGCGTACTAATCTACTTTTATCTTGAGGCATACTTCTTGCTACTACCTTTAAATTAGGAAGAATTTTTTTTATTTCTTCGTCTGATTTATTATTTAACTCTTCACTTGTTAAAATAATGTCATTATTACTTGTTATTAGACCAACTTCTTTTGCTATACTTATTGCTGTTTCTTTATTGTCTCCTGTTATCATTACTGTCTGGATACCTGCATTTTGGACAATACTGATTCCTTTTGGAGATTCTTTTCTAATGTCATCTTTAATATATAAAATTCCTATTAGTGTTAGTCTTTCTAATCTTTCTAAGTTATAATTATCATTATATGCTAAAAGGATTACTCTAATTCCTTCTTGCGTTCTCTTCTTTATTTCTTGTTCTATTGCAATTTTATTTACTAATGGCTCTTTTCTTCCACTTTTCGTTACATAACTTTTACATATTGGGAGTAGTTTTTCTGGCGCTCCTTTAATATAGTTTATTTTTTCTCCTATATCGATAATTGCTCCTGAGTATTTATTTTTACTATCAAATGGAATTGTTTTTAGTTTATGATATTTTTTTCTTTTATCAGTATGAATAAATTCTAAGATAGCTCGATCTGTGATATTTCCTCCTACTGGCTTTTTATTTTCATCTAAATAACTTCCATTATTATATAAGCAGTTATTTTTTAGATGTTCATGAAGAAATTTATGTTTTTCTACTTCTTCTTCTCTTTTATATTCTGTCAAACTTCCATCTAAGAAACCTACAACTTCTAATTTTCCTTTTGTTATTGTACCTGTTTTATCCGTAAATAGTATATTTAGGCTTCCTGCTGTTTCTATTCCAACTAGCTTTCTTACTAAAACGTTGTTTTTCAACATACGTTTCATATTTGATGATAAAACCAAGGTAATCATCATAGGTAGACCTTCTGGTACAGCTACTACGATGATTGTAACACTTAAAGTTAGAGCATATATTAAATGATTCATTAATTCTGGAAAATTCATTATACTTTCTAAAACTTTTTGCATATTAAAAGAATTGGCTACAATTATTTCTGTAAATAGATAAGAAATGGCTACTAAAATGGCACTTACATATCCTATTTTACTAATAAACTTCGCTAATTCTCTTAGTCTTATTTTTAAAGGACTTTCTTGTCCTGATTCTTGGAGTTCTTTACTCATTTTTCCATAGAAGGTTTTATCTCCTACCTCTGTTACTTCCATATAAGCTTCTTCTGCATAAATAACTGTTCCACGATAAACTTTTTCTCCTAGACGTTTTTCTACTTCTTTTGCTTCTCCATTCATACTGGATTCGTCTACTAATACCGAGCCCTCTTTTATTATTCCGTCGGCTGGTATTTTATCTCCTGTTTGTAAAAGTACTATGTCTTTTACCACAACTTCATCTATTGGTACTTGTTGAATCTTACTTTCTCTTTTTACTTTACATTTTAATTTTAATGATTCTTCTTGGAGTTTTTTAAAAGCTTCTTCACTTCCATATTCTGATAAGGTCGAAATGAGAGAAGCTATTAATATCGCTATTACAATTCCTAAAGTTTCAAACCAATCAAAATCATGAAATAAGAAAACGGTTTTAATTCCTAGAGCTATTAATAATATTTTAATAATAGGGTCTGCTAAAGATTCTAAGAAGAGTTTTATTATACTTTTTTGTTTTTTTCTACTGATTTCATTACTACCATATTTTTTTCTTTGTTCTATTACTTCTTTGTTAGTTAGACCATTTACCATAAATTTCCTCCTAACAAAGTGTATGTTAGGAGGTAAGTTTGTATGATAGATTATTTTTTTACTTTTTTTATTGGCTGATAGACAAAATCATTTTTCGTGGCATATGTATGCATAGTATCTATTGTATCATTTCCCACTATCCTTTTTAGAAAATTTTCAAAGTCAGCATTTTTTAAATCTTCGTTTATAGCCTCTAAATCTTGATATGTAAATCCTTTGCATATTGCTTCTCTAGCATGAATATATCCAATGGTATGAGTATAACACTCTAGATTTGTTTTATTTGTTTTCATTACTTTTTCTATATTGTAATCTATATTTTGTTCAGATGTTCCTACAAGTGATGGTAATTTTTGATAAGTTTCTTGTGATACAAAACTATTTTTTTTCTTGTCTAAATATAATGGAAACATTAGTTTTAGTGCGTGTAGATTATTATTATAAAAATTTCTGCGTATTTGCTTTATAAGATTTAATGTATATTCATTATAATTTTTTTCTTTTAAAAACTCTAAAAACATTAATTCCGCTGTTATTGATACTATTTCTGTGAAGGCACTTCTTAAAACATATAAGTTTATATTTAAAGTATGAAAATATTCATGTACTAATTCACTAGCCATTGTAATGATATTTGTTTGTCGAATATTTATATTATAATCTAACGTGTTTGCATTCCATCCCATTATGCTTTCCTTTTTTGGGTTAAATGTTATTTTTCCCATATAGTAATCATTTAATAATTTTTCTTTATATTCTGGATTACATTTTTCTAAAAATTCTGCTGCTAAGGTAACTGCTTCTTCTGATGATACCATCGGTAGCGGACCCTGTGTTAAACCAGTGTCTAATGGATATTCAGCATCCTTTAATATTTTGTAAATTGTTTGCATTTCGTTATATAAGAAGGGATCATATTGTTCAATTTTTGCTAAGTTTTGTTCTAAATATTTTTCTAATTTAATATTGGTTTCTTTTGTCATATTTATTCCCCTCCATAGATATTGCTTATTATAACACTTTGTTACTAAATTTCAAGTTTATTTATGGTATTATAATAAGTGAGGGGATTTTATGAATGAATTAAAATCATGTACTTTGTGTCCTAGGAAATGTGGAGTTAATCGTTATAAAGAAACTGGAGTCTGTGGAGCTAATGATAAAATTAAAGTCGCTTACTATCATCTTCATATGTGGGAAGAACCTATTATTTCTGGAGATAAAGGCAGTGGTACTATTTTCTTTTCTTATTGTAATTTAAAATGCATTTTTTGTCAGAATTATAAAATTAGTACCAAAGGATATGGTAGAGAAATTACTGAGGAGAGACTTCAAGAGTTATGTTTAGAACTCCAAGAGAAAGGTGCTCATAATATTAATTTAGTTACTCCGACTCATTATGTTCTACAAATCGTATCTTCTATTCATAAAATTAAAGGTAATGAATTAAAAATCCCTATTGTTTATAATACTAGTAGTTATGAAAATGTATCTACTATTCAGATGCTTCGTGGGATTGTTGATATTTATCTTGCTGATTTAAAATATTTTGACGATACGTTAGCTTGTAATTATTCTCATTGTAAAGACTATTTTCATTATGCTAGTCTTGCTATTGAAGAGATGGTGCGACAGGTTGGTAGTTTTGTTATTTGTGATGGTTTAATGAAGCGTGGAGTCATTGTTAGAATTCTTATTTTACCAGGGCATGTTGAAGATACAAAAAAGTTAGTACATTATCTATATACTACTTATCATGATAAGATTATTATTAGTTTGATGAATCAATATACTCCTTTGAAAAAGTTTGCTAAATATCCTAATTTGAATCGTAAAATTAGTGATGATGAGTATCAAGAAGTTATTGATTATGCGCTTCATTTAGGTATTACTTATGCATTTATTCAAGAAGGAAATACACAAAGTGAAAGTTTTATTCCAAATTTTGATTGTTCTAATATATAATATGTATAGGAGGTATGTATGAAAAATTATAGAATTAATCCAGATAAAAAATATGTGTCTGCTATTATGGAAGGATTACAAAAAAAAGATGGACACTGTCCATGTAGAGTAAATGTGGATGATACTACTCTTTGTCCTTGTGATGAATTTATTCATGATGGGATTTGTAAATGTAAATTATATATTCCTATGAAAGAAGCAGAAGAGAAATTAAGAAAAATGAATGAAAAGAAATAAGTTATGTGAAATTTTAATGAAATTCATTTACTTATCCGTGGTTTTTGTTGGTTGATATTTAAAACTATGATATAGTGATATAGGAGGAGAGAATTATGAGAAAACTTAAATTTCTAATTATATTAATTATTGGAATTTTATTAATACCAAGTACAGTTATGGCCGAAGATTCTTCTAAAACGGAAGAAAAAGAAAAAGTCAATGTTTATTTCTTCTATGGTGAGGGATGTGGATATTGTGCATCTGCAGAAGAGTTTTTTGATAGTATTAAAGATGAATATGGAGATAAGTTCAATTTAGTTATGTATGAAACTTGGAATGATTCTGATAATGCTGATTTAATGGAAAAAGTTGCTGATGCTCGTAAAGAAGAACCTAAAGGTGTTCCATATATCATTATTGGTGATCAATCTTGGCAAGGTTATGATTCTAGTTATAATGACGAAATTGTTGATAAGATTGAAGCTGAGTATGAAGTTTCTGGTGATGAACGTTATGATATTATGAATTATGTTGATGGTATTAAATCTACAGCAACAGCTGATAGTGAAAGTTACGCTGGTGATATTGCTGCTGTTATAGCAATTGTGTTAGTAGTTGGTGCTATAGGATATGGAATATACTTTGCCAGAAAAAAAGCCGCTTAAAATAGGTAATTATGATTATCTATTTTTTTGGTCTGTATTTTTAGTATGAAAAATATAATTTCTAATTTTTTTACTGATTATACAACTACTTCTAGTACTAGTATATTTATTTAGTTAATGTATGGAGTTATGTAATATTAATCATTAGAATTTTTATTTAAGAACTGCTAAAAATTAGTAGTTTTTTATTGACTTCTATCCCTTCCTGTTGTATAACTGTATTAATCAATTAATACAAAGGAGGTAGTTATGGAGTTTGAATTTGATGATGATAAACCAATCTATAAGCAATTAGTAGATAAATTAAAACTAGAAATTGTTTTAGGTCACTTTAAAAGTGGGGATAAACTTCCTTCTGTCAGAGAACTTTCTACGATGATATGTGTTAATCCTAATACTATTCAAAGGTCTTTAGCAGAACTAGAAGATGAGCATTTAATTTATACTAAGAGAACTTCTGGAAAATTTGTGACAGAAGATGTAGATATCATTCATCAAGTAAAACAAGAGTTAGCAAAAGATAAAATCGATACCTTTGTCTCTGATATGGAGATTTTGGGATTTAAAACTGAGGATATTGTAAAACTATTGAAAGAGAGGAAAAACAAGAATGAAATTGGTTGAGTTTAAAAATTTATCTAAAAATTTTGGCTCTAAAGAAGTACTTAAAAATATTAATCTTACGATTGAAAAAGGGAAGATTTATGGATTACTTGGTCCTAATGGTAGTGGGAAAACAACAATGATAAAAATAATTAATGATTTATTACAACCAACAACTGGAGAAATTTTAATCAACGAATGTGAACCTGGTATTGAAAGTAAAAAGATTATATCTTTTCTACCCGAGAGAACGTATTTAAATATGAATATGAAGGTAGATGAATTAATTCATTTTTTTAAAGATTTTTACGAAGATTTTGATGATAAGAAAGCATTACATTTATTACATAAACTTAAAATAAAAGAGACTGATCAGTTAAAAAATATGTCAAAGGGTACCAAGGAAAAGGTACAACTTGTTATGGTTATGAGCAGAAAAGCTGATTTATATATTTTAGATGAACCGATTGGTGGTGTTGATCCTGCTAGTCGTGATTACATATTAGAAACTATTCTTACGAACTTTAATGAAGGGGCATCTATTCTTATTTCTACTCATTTGATTTCTGATATTGAAAAAATTCTTGATCAAGTTATTTTTATTAATCAAGGAAAAATTGTATTAAATGAAAATGCAGATACTATTCGTAAAAAGAATAAAACAACGATTGATAAATTGTTTAGGGAGGAATTCAAATGCTAAGTAAATTATTAAAATATGATTTTAAATCATTATCTAAAATATTGTTTCCAGTTTATTTGGTCAGTTTATTACTAGCACTTGTTACTAGAATTAGTAATATGTTAGCTAATAGTTTTAATATATTGTCTGTTCCTAATGGATTTATTAGTGGTATTTTTGTTGTAGTTTTAATCGCCATACCTATTACAACATTTATCTTTACTATTCTTAAGTTTTATCAAAATTTAATTAAAGATGAAGGATATCTAATGCATACTTTACCTGTTAGTAAAAATAGTTTAATTCTTTCTAAGACTATCAGTTCTACTATATTTATTATTATTTCTTTTATCTTTACTATCTTATTCTTATTTGTTGGAGTTTATGGCTTATGGTTTGATTCTAAATTCTTATCATTATTAGGAGATTTAGTAAAGCAAGTTGATACTGTGTTTATATTACTTATTTTACTATCTATATTAATTAGTGTTATTTTTAATCAAGTTATGATATATGCATCTATTGCTTTAGGGCAAAAACATAATAATAAAGTCATGTTCTCTGTAATTTATGGGATTGTACTTTATAATGTAACACAAATACTTTCTGTTATCATTTTAATACCTGTTATGTTTTTAGATCCTAATTATCAAACATATATTAACAGTACTACTATTAGTGATTTTGGACTTATTAATGGTTACTTATTATTTGCTTTCTGCTTATCTTTCTTATTTACTATAGGATATTATATTCTTACAGTAAAAGTATTAGATAAAAAGTTAAATTTAGGATAAAAAAATGACAAAATAAATTTTGTCATGCGTCCCTTTTCAGGGACTTTTTCTTTTGATATAATTCTATCATGGAACATATGGATATTAATCAATTTAATTGTTGGGCCAAGAATCATATTTTTGATG
>DVGU01000059.1 GCA_018712565.1 Candidatus Faecimonas gallistercoris | reverse complement strand
TATTGACTATCTCCCATAACATCGCCCTCACTTCGTATTTATAATACTACGTTCGGCCTTACGTTGCAAGCAACGGGGAATTAAACCCTAGACTAATGACCATGCACCGTATGGTCATTAGTTATTAAACTTTTTATTTTCAGCTATAGCAATCGCTTTCTTAATCGCAATAGTATCATCAGTATCATTTGCTGATTTTGTAACAATATTAATTTTTTTGGGAATTTTTAAATTATTTGATCTACTAACTTGCATTTGCATTACCACATCCTAACTATAAATTTAAATTAATATAATCTCATAATATATATAAGATTTAATACTTTCATTAATAATATGCATTCCATAAATTTCTTGTTTTTAACCATTTAAATAAATTTAATAAGAAACACACTTTTGTATTGTAACATATCTAATTACAATCCATAAAAGAACATCATATACTTGTTCAGTTTTTATTTTTGATGACAGACAATATTTTCTGATGCAAGATACATCTATTGGCAAATCCAATTGTTGATTATTATAACCTATTACTTTAAATAGCAATTCATTTGCAATATAATCACCTTCTTCTATAACAACATCAAATTCTTCTTTTTTACTCATGTAATAATCTGTTATCTCATCAATATCTCTAGCAATTTCATGATATTTTTCCATAGTTATATTAGATTTTAATTCTTCTAGTAATTTATTAATAGCCATTGCTATTACTCTATCTTTATCATTATTAGATAAATTATTAATCAGAAAAGACAAATTTTCAAACTCTAAATGTAATGCATCTAATACCTTTGCAATGTCTTTGCTTGTATTTTCAATAATTGCTTTGCTAACCTCATCAATTCTATCAGTATTTCTTCCCATTTTCAGTTCCTCTTTTCTATTTTTTAAACTTATTTAATTTATTATATCACATTTTTATTCATAGCGTCGTACTTTTGTGAATATTTTAGTCATTAATGTAAAAATTATATTGGTGATAGATATGATAAATAATAATTTAAGATATTGTCGTGAAGAATTAGAAATGACACAAGAAGAATTAGGCATTGTGCTTGGTGCTAGTAAACAAACTGTATCTAATTGGGAAACAGGTTATATTTTCATGCCGTTATCTAAATTAGTAAGATTTTGTAATCTATATAATTATTCATTAGATTTTGTTGTTGGTTTTACTAAGAAAAATATTAAATATGACAAAGATATAAAGTTAGATCAAAAATTAATAGGAAACAATTTAAAAACATTAAGAACTAAACTAAATTTAACTCAACAAAAATTATCTGATAAATGTAATTTATATCAAGCAACTTATAATCATTATGAAACAGGCTACAGTCTAATTAAAATAATACCCGCTTATTCAATTTGCAAAACTTATAATATATCAATGGATTGGCTTGTTGGCAGAACAAACAATAAAAAAATAAACAAATAAAGTAAACATAACCATATCATATAATCTTCTTTTTTTAAAAAATCATTTATTGAACAAAAGGAGTTGCAATTTAATTTATAGACTCATTTCAAAGTCATCTTTATCTTTATCGTTAGTCTTTCTAATTTTATAATAACTAGGAATATCTGCATAATCAAAAAGCTCATCTTCTTTAGTAGTACCTACTCCAATATCATAAACATCATTACTATCAAAATCTTTGTTATTATAATATTCCTTTATTTCGCTTGTAGTAGCTTCTTTTGTAGGCTCATTACCAATTTGTAGTAATTCTCTAAAAAAATGTTTTATTGCCTTTAAAATAGCCTTTATGTAAGATTTTAAAGTATTATTTTCTTTTGTGAGATTTTGATTTCTAGTAGTTAATGCTTTAATTTCTCTTTTCATATTTTGATTTTCTTTTTCTAAACTTTGATGACTTTTAGTAAAATTATCAACTTCATTAAAAAGTTCATTTATTTTTGGCTCTAAATCTACTGCTTTTTTAGTTTCTTCAATTACTTTATTCATACTATCAAAAGTTTCTTTTTCTACTAAAACATGAGTTTTATTAAATGGAATGTTTTTAGTAGTTTTTTGTTTTTCGTTAAAATCTTTCATTGCCTCATCAATTTTAGTGTTAACAACTTTTACTTTCTGTTCATAATACCTAGTAGTCTTTTTTAGTTCTTTAACTTTTTGATGTTTGGCTGTACTTCCTTTAATACCACGTTCTAAATCATAACCTTTATCAGTTAATCTTTTGTGATACTTATCTTGTAATTCTGATAAATGTATTTTATCTTTAATATAAGCTTTTTTAGAAATAGTATATCGTTTTGTATTCGTTCTTTTATCTAATTTTTTAACTAAAGGCACAACGACACAATGAAGATGTGGAGTTTCTTCATCTAAATGGACTGTAGCATGTAATATTTGTTCCTTTGTATAACCTAAATCATCATAAACAAACTCCATACAAGTATCAGCCCATTCTTTTATTTCTTCTTTGCTCATATTATTAAAGAATTGATGTGTTGCTGTAAAAAGTAATTCATCAGCCACTACATTTCTAGATTTATTAAGCATTTGATTAAAAGTTTTCTTTCTATCTTCACGTTCAGTTTTCATTCTCTCGTTATGTTCTTTTTCATAATCTTTTACTAAACTATGAAAACCTTTAACATATTTTTCTTGTAATGGTACTATTTCAATATTATCTTTAGTTAATTCTAGTTTTATATTTGGATTAGAGTTATAAGCCTTTTTCTCTCTTTTGTTATGTGATCCGATTTGTGCTAAATCATTTAAAGTATAAATAGGCTCACTTCTAAATATTGCATAATTTATAATTATCATCTCCCTTCATGCAAAATAAAAAGATATGATTTCTCATACCTTAGCTATTTCAAAACTAATATTTTATTAAATAATAATTTCATTACTTTTATTTTAATAATATCAATTCGAGGACATTAACACTTAATAACTGATACTATTATTTTAAAATCTACATTTTCATCTTGTTCTTCCAAAAAGTTTAACTTCATTCTTCTATTATCAAGCTTCCCTTTAAAATAAAGCAATTTTACTATTTTTTCATTCCGTGTCATTTGGTACAACTTAGCCACGTCGTAAGTCCCATGTTGTCTTTTTTAGCATCTACCCTATTATAAATAATTTCAGCTGCTGTCTGTCCTGTAATAGCAAAGTGAAACTTATTTTGAACTGTTTTATAAAATGTTATAGCCTCATCACTACTTTTATCATAATCAATAGAGCATTCAGCAAATATATCGGTAATCTTTTGATAAAACATTCTTTCACTTGTACGAATTAATTTAATTCTTTCAAGTAATCTTTGAAAATATTCTTGATCAGTTTTCCTTGCTTTCATAAATCTTTCGTCATTTAAAGCAAAGCCTTGCACCATATAATCTTTAATAATTTTATTAGCCCATGTTCTAAACTTAATTGCTTTTTTAGAATTAACTCTAAAACCAATAGAGATAATCATATCAAGATTATAATATGGATAAACTCTCTTAACCTCACGGTTACCCTCTTTTTGAACTTGTGCAATTTTTGCACAAGTTGAATTTTCTTCTAGTTCCTTATCATTATAAATATTTTTAATATGACGAACGATACCACTTCTATCAATATTGAAAAGAGTTGATAATGCTTCAGTATTTAACCAAACATCTTCATTTTTTAATAAAACTTCAACCTTAACATTTCCTTCTTCATCATTATAAAACAAAATATTATTTTCGTTTCCTATTAATTTATCTTGCATTTTTCACCCCCTAAAAATCAGTCCTCTTTAATTTCAAAATCTAATAACTGATTACATACATCTTCATATACATCTTGCGAATACTTGATTGTATCAATTAAATATTGTTTATCATTATCATATTCTTTTAAACCTCTCATATAATAAGGTCTATCTTTATCTAGTATAATAAATGGCATAATATTGTTTTTCAAACACTCTTTAAACATTATCATTCTGCCAACACGACCATTGCCATCTCCAAAAGGGTGGATTCTCTCAAACCTAACGTGAAAATTAATTATATCTTCAAGTGTTACTTTCTTTAATTTTAAATATTCAGTAAGTAACTCATTAATATCTTTTTCCACATCTTTAGGGTCGCTTGTTTTAATGACGTTTACTATTCCTATTATATTAGGAACTACTTTAAAGCCTCCAACATTATATCTAGGATCATCTTCATCACTTGTGTTTCTCTTTAAAATCTTATTCATCTCTATCATCATTTCTTTTGAAAGAGGTTTATCTACATTATCTAACATATAATCAAATAACTTAAAATGATTTTTAGCTTCTGTTAAATCATCTAATTTAATAACATCATCACTCTTTGGAATAAAACTAGAAGTATCAAATATTGCTTCTGTTTGTTCTTCTGTTAATCTACTTCCCTCTATCTTGTTAGAATTATAAGAGAAATTAACTTGTGAAAAATGATAAATATTTCCCTTAAATTTAGATTCTTTTTGTTTGATTAATTCGTGTTTGATTTTTTGTACGTCCATTTACCTCACATCCTTATTATATTATACTAGCCTAAACTTATAATAAATATCGATATTTTTATCTTCATCAATTTCGATTCTATCAATAAGTGTAGTAATGAGAGCTCTAGTAGGTTTTTCTAACTTTAAAAACTCTTCTATTTTTTGTGCATAGTATTTATCATCGGTAACATTTGTATTTTCAAGATTCTTTAACTGCTCTTTATAAAGTTTAATTTCCTTTTCCTTATTCTTTATATCAAGAGTAAAGTTATTATATGTTCTTTTATACATCTCTAAAGTTATATTACCATCTAACTTATCATTATAGCAAACATCAATTTTTCGTTTTAAATTTTCTATCTCGTTATCTAACTTATTAATTTCATAAAGTATTTTATTTTTCTTGTTTTTTAATTTATCAGAATTTTTTAAAGCATTCTCTAACATATTAGTATTAATATATTTCTTGCACATTCGCCTTAACTCTTTTAAAACAATTTCTTCAATTTCAAAATACTTTACACTATGGGGAGTACATACTCCTTGATGTTTTCTTTTAGCCCAGTAATTACAATTACCATATATTCTAGTAACCTCTCCATATTTTTTAGTTACTTGTTTATGAGCTCTAAAACCAAAAGTATGACCACACTCTTTACAAAAAATAAGTCCACGAAGTAATAAACTATTAGTAATGCCATTTCCTTTAAAACGATTTTTATTGCTTTTAAACATATTTTGTACTAATTCAAAAGTTGCCTTATCTACAATAGCTGGTACAGCATTCTCACATACAATCCAACTATCTTCTCTTGTATGAATACGTTTTTTAGACTTATAATTAATCTTCTTCTGTTTGCACTGAGTAAGATTTCCAATATAAGTTGGACAGCAAAGTATATCTCTTACTGTTCTCGTAGCCCAAACTCCATAATGATAATTATTTTGTCCTATCTTCATATTTTTATGTTGACTAGGAGTTGGTATTTTCTCATTTGTTAAAGTATCACATATTGTTCCAAGTGATGAACCATTTGCGAACATATTAAATATTCTTCTAACAACTTTAGCAGCCTCTTCATCGATTACTAACTTATGTTTATCTTCTTCACTCTTCTTATAGCCATAAGGAGCATAAGCTCCAACAAACTGACCATTTCTTTTTTTAGTATATAAAGAACTCCTTAATTTATTTGATATATCTTTAACATACATATCATTAAAAGCACTTTTAAATACTAACATATCATTAGCAGAAGAATTTTTTGCTGTATCAATTCCATCATTAACAGCTACATACCTAATTCCATGTTCTGGAAAATACTTTTCAACATAATAGCCAAACTCAATATGATCTCTTCCAAGTCTTGATGTATCTTTAGTAATAATCATATTGATTTTTTTATCTTCGCAGTCTTTAATCATTCTTTTAAAGCCATCTCTATCAAAAGTTGTTCCAGAAACTCCATCATCGACATACTCATCTACAAAGAGTAAATTATTATCTCTAATATAATTTAAAAGCAAATCTCGTTGCGTCGATATACTACCACTTTCACCTAACCTCTCATCTTCTCTAGATAATCTTAAATATATTCCTACCTTATAGTCGTCCGTTATCATAACATCTCCTCTATAAGTCTAAGATTATATCCGTATCTATTATATCATTAAATTTTAAATCTTCGTCTAAAAAAGATAAGAAAAATGAACTAATTAGTTCGTCTAAAGTAAGTGCTTTATCATCAAATATATTATTTACCTTATATTTGTCCATATTCCACCTCATTAAATGTATATGAGGCACGTCTTAAAATATTTTGTCTTGTTTTGCTATCTATATTAATTTCTCCTTTCCTTATATTATTAATAAAAATCCCTCATAATAATTTCAAATCCTTTCTATTTAAATTCACTTAATATTTCTTCCATTTTCTTTTGTTCTTCTAAAGTTGCAGGTGTACTTTCACACCTATTTCCATCCCAAATTAAAACACCATCATCATCTTCTCTGATATGTGGTGCTTTCCTACCTTTTATTATTTCTTCCGAATTGTTTGCTACATCAGTAACAGTAATAAAACTTTGTATCTTTTTATTTCTATCTATATAAGAGTTTAAATAACCCTTAATGTAAATCTTATTACCTTTTATAAAATAATCTTTATAAATATGATAAAGCTCTCTTGCTATATTTAAACTAACATATACATTTTTATCTTCCTTAGTAGTATATTTTCTTGTAGTAATTCCAAACTTAATATATTTATCATTCGTATCAGTAACAGCATTAATAACTCCTGATATTAATACTTTATTAAAATTTATATCATTGTTCATTAATCAGATCCTTTCTATTTTTGCTTTTTAAATATAATTAAAATAATTTATTTTATATTTTTATTTATTCTTTATTATATAGTGGAAATATATTTCTAGTGGGCTAGCAGTTTTCTTCTACACCTATGGAAGTATTTTTCCACCCCGTTTCTGTAACATATAATTTTCTAGTATGATTAATATATTCTATTTTAATTAATCCCTCTTTCTTTAACTTTGCTAAAGCTGATGTTATAGTTCTTTTAGATACATTAATTCTTTTAGCCAAATATTCATTACTGGCAAAGCAGTCATTACCTTTATAATTTAAAGAGCAAATCATTCCCATTACAAGTTTTTCTGTTGAGTTCAAATTTTTATTTTCACAAACGATGTTAGGAACAATTATATATTTCAAGCTATACCATTCCTCACATCTCCATTGTTCTATCTAATTCTTTTATTTCTTCTTCATAAACCACATTTTTATTTTCTTTATCATAACTGAAATATAATACTTCATCATTTTTATCAGTAACTTTTATTTTATTACTATCTACTAAATAAACATTAAATTCACTAATATTAAGATTCTTCTTTAAATAATCTAAAATATAAAATTGTGATATAGTATCAACATTATTTTTTAAAATATCTTCATCGTTAAGTCTTTTCAAATAATCATTCTCCTTTCTTTTTAGGCAACAAAAAAACCTGTATTAACTACAAGCACTCCATCAAAACAGCAATATTCCCCATAGGGCTTGTTTTAAATCCTCCCTTTAGGATTATTCTTTAATTCATCTTATTTTCATAAGATAGGTACTAACATAAGTCTTATATCTTACTGTACCTTACTTAACTAACGCTTAGTAGCTCTTTAGTTAAGAGTTATGGTATACATACCATTGGAATACTCTTGATAAACTAGATATTTTGCTTGTTCTAGCCTATCGAGATTTTTCCTCAAACCCTTGTTAGTAATTCTAACGGTTTGTTGTATCTCCCCTACATTTATATCTGTAAAGTATCTATTATAGCCTTTACTATAAATGTAAGAGTAGATATACTTGGCTTCCTTTGGAATAGATTTATCTTTCCAAATAGCCTGTGGTACTCTTAGCTGATCTTTAATCATTCATAGATTTCCTCCTCTCTTATAATTTAATTAACGAATGTTAAGAAATGTTAATTTTTTTTAACACAATATTAATATACATGATAATTACTAACTTGTCAACTTTTTTTTGAAACAAAACTCCAATATTGTTGATTTTTTTTAACATTTATGCTATTATTGTTGCATAAGGAGGTCAATATGCAAGAAAAAAAAGTTGGAGAAATTATTGCAGAAGCAAGAGAAAAAGCTGGTTTATCACAAAGACAGCTTGCAAAAATTGCTAATATAAGTAATGCTCAACTTTCTAAAATAGAATCTGGGGAAATTGAAATACCTAATCCTAAAATGTTAAGAAAAATATGCGATCACATAGATGCTAACTATCAAGACTTAATGTATATGATAGGTTTAGGTATGGAAGTAAGTCCACTTAACCCTTTTATAAAAAACTATTATTCCAAATTAAACAAAGAAGAATTATATGAAGCAAGATTAAATGTTTTAGGGAGTATAAACAATTCGGAAAAATTAGTAGAATCTTGTAAAGAGAACTTAAATAAAGAAAACATTACTGAAAAAGAAAAAGAATTATTATTACATACAATAGAAGATACAGAATATCAAATTAATACATCAAGGGAGATTATTAAACTTATTGAAAGTATAGAAATAAAGGAGAGAAATAAAAATGCGAAAAACTAAGATTTTAAATAGCTTATTAGTTGTATTTAATATTTTAATTATTACGAGTCTAATTATAGCTTTAATAATAAAAACTAAACTTGCTTATTCTCTATATTGGTTTATCGTACCACTACTTATTTTACTTTTAATATTAGTAATTAGAGAGTGGAGCAAAAGAGGAAAAGACTCTGACATAGATAAATCAAAAATAATTCAAAGGTCATTTGATGACACGACTACTCTATCAACTGTATTTTATGGAATAATTTATCTAATCATTATGTTTATTGATACCTTTAATGAAAATATAAAAAATAGCCCTTATGTATTAATTGGCTTCTTTGTAATAACAATAATATATGAATTATTTATCTATTTAGCTATTGATAATGCAAATAAAGAAACAGCTAAATTATTAAATGAACAACACCATAATAAATAATTCATAAGAAAACAACCTAGTGTCACCAAAGCACATAGGTTGTTTTCATTTAAAAAGACGTGGCACGTTTTGTTCGCTTTAGCGAATGAAAGTGGCGATAGTCTTTTTCTTTTTTATGAAACGTAAGTTGAAATAAAAAAGGCACTATATTACTACATATCATTAATATATATCTAGTAATATAGTGCTCAAATGGGGTTTCAAAAGGGCTCTCCCTTTGCACACATCGTTATTGGCTCTGCCAATATCGTAGTGTGTTACTAACTCGCCTAAAGAGTTAGTTTCTACTTAAATAAAATTAATTTTAAATTAAATAAAGTGGACTTAAAACAAATTTAAAATACTACTACTTTTTACTGCTACATTTTACTATTTACTACTTAAATAATTATATAAAACCGACAATTTTAATATAACCCAATATATAACTTTTTCTATATCATCACTATTAATAATTCCTCGTATTTGTAAATTAATAATATCATCCAGTTTAATAGGTAACTTTAAATTTCTACCATTAACTCCAATTAATTTTAAATATAAATCATCTACAATATCATCTGCTTCTTCCATAGCTTCATATAAAGTAGATTCTTCTTTTTGATCATCTACTCCATACGTATAATCATAAAATTCCGTAATATCGTTAATATCTTTTGCTATATCATTCATACTAGGATGATTTTTCAATGATTTAATCTTCTTTAAATAATCATTAATTAATGCTTCATACAAAGAATATTTTTCTTTTAATGATAAGTTATCAGATATAGAAAAAATCTTTTCTAAATCATAATGGTATTCTATTGCCATTATTTTTTTTGTACTATTTTCAAACTCATGTGAAATAGTATCAATGTATTGCTCTAGTGGTAACTTTTCTTTCATTTTCTATCCTTTCTAACAGTCCACCTTATAGCACATATTTTTTGCCTAACTTCCACATTATAACAATATAACTATCACGTAGTTAGTATGGTTAAGAATTATTAAACTTATTACAATGTTAGTAAGTTTGAAAGGAAGTGATGATTATTAACAAAGTATCTAAAACTAGAAAAATATTAGCCAATAATATTGTTTTCTATCGTTTGAAAAATGGGTGGTCGCAAGAAGATTTTGCAGAAGCTCTTAAGACTACACCAACATACGTATCTGGTCTTGAAAATGCCAAAAGAAATACAAGAATAGATTACGTAGATCATATTGCTAATACACTAGGTGTCGATATTAAAGATTTATTTACCGAAAGACCTAAAGTTGATAATCATCGCAAACCTAGACAAAAGAAGAATGGATAACATTCTTTTTTAGTGCCATCTAAATTATAGCATACTTTTCCTATTAATTATCAATTTATCGCGTTGATATGTGGCTATTTTACTTTTTAATAAATGTCATAATTATATCGAGGTGTAAAATGGTTTTGAATAGTTTTGAAGAATTACAAAGAAAAGTATCTAATATTTCTAAAGACGAAACTTATAAAAAGTTATGTAAAAATATCAAAAAATACCGTCTAGAAAGATATAAGCAATTTAAAGAGCATGAAAAAAATAGTACATTAAATCCATACTCTACCGAAAATATATCTGCTTTATTAGATTATAACCATAATCATTATAAAAGATTTGAAAGTAAAAATGACAGTACTAAACAAATGCCTTTAGACAAAATATTAAAATTATCTATTATATTAAACGTATCAATCGATGACTTGTTAAAATAATTTTTTTAAAAATACTAGAAACTCTCTAGTATTTTTTGTTTAAAATAACCAACTAATTAAAATTGATATGTTCAAAAATTTTAATCTATTATTCTTTTACATAAGTTATATTTAAACTTTCATTAATACAGTCGATATCCATTTTTTCTTTGCCACCATCGGTACAACTTATTTGTTTTAGATTACCATTGTTATATTTAAATCTTATTAATCTAACATTACCTTCTTCATCAATGAAATTAATATCCACTATATTTGGTGTTTTAATATCTGTATAAACTCTTGCGATTGACTCTGAACATCTTTCTGTAACTTTTTCCCCTATTTCATCTGGAAAACATACATGAAATTCTGTTGAACCATTTATAACATTATCCTCATTGAAAACTAATTTTTGATCTAGTAATAATTTTAAATTGTGTCCATTATTATTATAATATTGATCCCCCGTTGTTTGCAGAATCCAAGTTCCTGAATATTTTTCTTTTAATTTTTGTTCTTCATTTCTTCTAATAATACTAGGTAAAAAAGCTAAGGCTAAAATTAAAATACAGACAATTAATATAATAGAAAAAATTATAAGAAACCGTTTCCCTTGATTTACACCACAACCACAATTTGGACATATTTTTGCTTTTTGGGATAGTTCTTTTCCACATTCTTTACATTTGATTGTTTTCACTTAAATCTACTCCTTTACAAATTGCAACTTATCTTTTATTATATTATTCTAGCATGAAGGATATTTACTAATAATTAAAGCAATAACTTCATTTTTATCAATTCCTAATAATTTTAATGAGCGTATATCAGAATATATGCAAAAACTATCATAATCATTTTCTGTAATATTAAATCCTAAATCTTCTATATAAGCATAAAAAGAGTTATCATTTTTAAACTTTGCTAACATTTTTTCTTCATCTAATATTTCACATATACTTAATAATTTGTCTTCAATAAATAAGTATTTTGATTTATCTTTCTTAAATAAATCTACAAATTCATTAACATTATTGGGTACTTTAAAATCAATACTATTATGTATGCTATTATAAATATTTTTAATCTTGTTGTCTGTCATAACATCACCATTCTTTTTTATAAATTTTTTAATAAAATTATTAATCTTCTAATTCTTTTGTATGTTCAAAAACTCATTTATTAAATAATTATAGAAGTATTAATAATCTCATACAATTTTTTTGATATATCAAGATAGTCTGTATAATATAAATCATTTAATGTTTCTTCCAAATATGAAATTTGATTTTGTATTTCTTTCTTTTTAGAAACTTTAAAAATGGATAACGAATTTTTTTCTTCTTTTAGCTTATTAATTTGTTTGTTTATATTCTCTATTTTTAAATCCTGATTATTATATTTATTTATAATCTCTTTTATATTGTCTTTAATATTAATAAATACATCTGCATTATTTTCTTCTAATACTTTATAAATAGTTAATAAAAATTCTTTATTACTACAATATTCCGCAAGCTCTATTTTTTTATTAATATTGCTATTTATATAATTAAGAACCTTTTTTCTTAATTCATAATTTGTAGATGAATTAATAATACTTTTATATTTTGAAATATATTCATTGCATATTTCATCAGCCTCTTCTCTATTACTCAATTGATACAAAGAATGTTTACTTCCAAATAAAATATTATTCATAGTGTATGTCCAACAAGAACGATGTTCAATTTTCAAGTCTGTATTTGAAATTCCAAATAAATCTTGCTCAATAGTTGTTGTTATTGTATTTCTTCTATTCACTTTTAGTGAGAAACGGTAAATATCATCATTAAAACTTCCTCCATTTATTATATTTACTTTTCGTGGTTTACTTGCTACAGAAGCTCCTATTACCGCTCCTGTAGCACCACCAAGAGCTCCTCCAACAACTGCTCCTACCGTTGCATTTCCTGTCTTATTTTGAGTGACTGGCTGCCAAGCACCTTTAATGTTTTTAGAGTTTATGTTTAATTCTAATATTTTAAAATATGGAATAACTAATAATTTGTCTTTTATAGTTTCATAAGTATATTTCGAATAATATGAACCGTCTTTCCAAAAATGTGTCATTTCTTTATAAGTAACAACAAGAAAATTATCAGTAAATAATAATGTTTCTTGTCTTAACGGTATGTCCAATACCATTCTTACACCAGCTTCTTTTGCATTCTTTCCAAAAATAGTAGAATAATATTTGTCGCTTGATATGCAGCCTGAAACAGTTTCATCAAAAATTGAATAAATTTTTTTTGATAATATTTTATCTGAAAATAATTTTTCAATTTGCTCTTTAGAAAGAGAATTTTCAACAAAATCTAAAGAAATACCATCATATCCCAATTCTTTCCACTTTTTTCTATTTTCATTTTCTTGAGCAAGTTTTCTATTTTGTCTTTCCATCCTTAACATCATCATTTTCTTTATTCTTTTCTCTTTTTCAATTAATTCTGGTGTTATTGGGCAACCGCAATTCGGACATGAACTAGCTTTATCTGATATTTCCTTTTTACATTCAGGGCATTCAATAAGACTCATAACTTACCTCCAATCTATTGAACATATTATTTCTGTTTATATAATTATACCATAGATACTATGAATTAGATAGTTATAATGTCATTTCGAAATCATCTTTATCTCTATCATTATTTTTACTAATTTTATAATAACTAGGTATATTAGCATACCCAAACAGTTCATCTTCTTTAGTAGTACCGTTTGAAATATCATAAACATCATTACTATCAAAGTCTTTGTTATCATAATATTCCTTTATTTCGCTTGTAGTGGCTTCTTTTGTAGGTTCATTACCAATTTGTAGTAAATGTCTAAAAAAGTGCTTTATTGTCTCTAATATTGCTTTAATATAGGATTTTAAAGTATCATTCTCTTTTGTAAGATTTTGATTTCTAGTAGTTAATGATTTTATCTCTCGCCTCATATTCTGATTTTCTTTTTCCAAACTCTGATGACTTTTAGTAAAACTATCTACTTCATTAAATAAATTCTTTATTTTTGGCTCTATTTCTATCGCCTTTTTTGTTTCTTTAATTACTTTATTCATACTATCAAAAGTTTCCTTTTCTACTAAAACATGAGTTTTATTAAAAGGAATATTTTTGGTAGTTTTTTGTTTCTCATTAAATTCTTTCATAGCTTCATCTATTTTAGAGTTTAAAACCTCTACTTTCTGTTCATAATATCTAGTAGTCTTTTTAAAATCTCTAACCTTTTGATGTTTCGCATCACTACCTTTAATACCACGTTCTAAATCATAACCTTTACTAGTTAATCTTTGATGGTATTTATCTTGTAATTCTGATAAATGAATTTTATCTTTAATATAGGCTTTTTTAGAAATAGTATATCTTTCTGTATTAGTTCTTTTATCAAACTTTTTAATCAAAGGTATAACGACACAATGTAAATGAGGAGTTTCTTCATCTAAATGGACTGTGGCGTGTAACACTTGCTCTTTAGTATAACCTAAATCTTCATAAACAAACTCCATACAAGTATCAGCCCACTTTCTTATATCTTCCCTACTCATATTATCAAAAAACTTATGTGTTGCTGTAAAAAGCAATTCATCAGCTACTACATTTTTAGACTTATTAAGCATTTGATTAAAAGTTTTTCTTCTATCAGATCTTTCATTCTTCATTCTTTCATTATGTTCTTTTTCATAATCTTTGACTTTATTTTTAAAACCTTTAACATATTTTTCTTGTAATGGTACTATCTCAATATTATCTTTAGTTAATTCTAATTTTATATTTGGATTAGAATTATAGGCTTTCTTTTCTCTTTTATTATGTGATCCAATTTGTGCTAAATCATTCAAAGTATAAACTGGTTCACTTCTAAATATTGCATAATTAATAATATCTACCTCCTTTTATGCAAAATAAAAAGATATGATTACTCATACCTTTCGTGGATATAACCTTAAACTATCAAATTTTTTTGTTGCGTACTTTCGTGTGTCTGGACGTATACACCATCATCATTTTTTAAAATAACTTGCGTATGATTATTTGATGTATTAGTTAAGCTTACTCGATAGAAATTTTTCTCCTTAAAAGCCACTTTTACATCATAATGATAAACATCATCATTATTAACAAGTTCTAATTTTCCTTCTACATAATAAGCTTTTGCATCTTCTACTTTTTTACTAAAATCAGAAACCACGTCATCCTCACCATATTTACCACAACCTGCTAATAAAAATATACTGAAAAAAAAGACAAGTAATACTTTTTTCATAATCCACCTCTTAATCTTTCTAATAATACTTATGAAAAAAAGCTGGTTTTATGCAAAAAAAAGGATAGTTTCTAACTATCCTTCGTTATTCTAACTTTAACTTGCTTAGTCCGCGGAGTATAAGTAAGAAGTACATTAGATTTTACAACACGAACATCAACTTCATGCTCTCCTTCACTATATCCGTCCAAATTAACATATGCAGTAATAGATGATGCATCAATATTATTAACAATATCAGCACTACCACTAACAACAACAGTAACACGTGTATCCTCTTCCGATAACGCTTGAACAGAATATCCATCCGCCAGATTTCTAAATTCAATAGTATTAACTGTAAATTCTTTGGTAACAGAATTCCCAACATTTACATCAACAGTAATTGTCTTCTCACTAATTTCTGTAATTCCAGATGGTTTTTTCAATGTCACATTAAATTTCTTGTCAGCATCCAAACCTTTTACATCAATTTCTACTTCTAATTCCTCAATATCATCAATTGCTGCCTGTTCACCATAAACAGTAACAGAAGAAACATTAGTATCAATAGATTCAATAGCTTTACCAAAAGCCAAATCTCCAGTTGGAACAACTTTTACAGGAATTTCCTTACTTGGAGAAGTAATAGTAAGTTTAGCATCAACTGTAGAAGGAACAATTTCTACATCTACAGCTTTACCATCAGAATCATAAGCAACAAGTGGTACATCTTTTATAGTAACCTCTCCTGCTTTAGGATTACTAAGCTCATCTACATCAACCAAGGCACGAACAGTTGCAACTTGTTCTAACTTATACTCAGCACCTTTAATAATAACATTAGCTCTATCAAGTTCAACATTATCAATATATAATTTACTATCTAAATCATCTTGATGTAAAATATCAACAGTTAAACTCCTAGTTTCACTAACTTTCTCATAAATAGTAACTGTAACTTCCGATGGATCCAAACGATAATCCAAAGACTTTAATCTTTGAGAATAATCAAGTTTAACCTTATGATTACCAGGTTTTAATCCAGTTAAATCAACTGTAACCCCTGTAGATGGAGATTGTTTTGCTAAAAATATATGCCTTCTTTGACCAATTAAAGTAATATCAACAGTCTTAGGCAAACCTTCAACAACATATAACTCCTCATTATAAACAGCTGTCACAGGCTCATCATATAACACTTCCGCATACTGATCAATCATAACACTAGACTCTTGATCAATTAATAAAAATACACCAAAAGCTAATAACAAACTAATAACAATTAATGTTGACTTTTTTCCAGCAATCCGATCAATACTTTTTGCATTATCTTTAAATATACCGGCAATCTTTAACATCAACTTGGTCAAGGGAGTAATTAACCATTTATCAAAAAACGATCCAATATGACGAAAAATTGATTTTATTACTTTACTTATTTTCTTCATATATCTCTTCCTCATCTATTTCATCTTCATCTAAATCAACATCTTGTTTAGGACGAAGCTCATCTATTAACATCATCCGAACATCATCCAAGGTCAAATTATACAACATTTCTCCCTTTAATGCTATAGAAACTCGACCAGTCTCTTCAGAAACAACTAAACATATAGCATCCGTCTCTTCTGACAATCCTAAAGCTGCTCTATGTCTCGTACCTAGTCTACGATTCAGTTTTGGACTACTACTCGTAGGGAAAACAGCCCCTGCACAAGTAATTCTATCCCCTTGAATAATAACACCACCATCATGAAGTGGATTTCCTTCATAAAAAATAGCAATCAACAAATCACTAGACAAATCAGCATACAACTTTTTTGCTTTATCAATATAATTTCCTAAACTAATATCACGTTCTAATACAATTAAGGCACCAATACGTTCTTTTCTTAAATAATCAACAGCATTAACAATTTCATAAACCATATGCTCTCTCTCATCAACAGTCAATACTTTATGCCTTCCTAATAACTGACTACGACCAAGCTGTTCTAAAATAGTACGAATCTCAGGTTGGAAAATAACAATCAAAGCAATAGGTCCCCATTGAATTACATAATCCAACAAAACAGCAATTGTCGTAAAACCTAAAGCATCACTAATCCAACTCAAAATAATAACAAATACAACTCCTTTAAAAATTAAAGATAGTTTAATGTTATTTTTAATGTTCTTTAATATAAAATAAAAAATAACCCAGACAAGACATATATCTACTAATTTTCTAAGTATAGATACAACATCAGTAACTGTTAATGTCATCTAATCCCTCCATGCTTCTATAATAGTATACAAAAAATAATAAAAATAGTAAAGTTATATCACTTCTGCTCAGATGTATTAGAATTACGATTATCACCAGGTACTATACCATCAACATAATTAGAATAATTATTCATCATGCCTTCAGAATTCATAGTAGAACTATTATTTATCGTATTTGCTCCATAAATTGAATAATTATCAACTGCATTATTATTTTGATTAGCAGTTGCCTCCGTAGATGATTGTAAAATACTCTGCTGATACTGTAATAGTGCTTCTTTTTTCTTTTGAATAGTTCTTAATATATATAAAACACACCCAAAAATTCCAATCACAGAAATAATAACAATAATAATGTATACAGGACCTGATAATAAATCGCGAAAAAACCAAACAATAAAATCCCAGGAATCACTTATTAAATCACGAAATAATTTAACTATAAAGTTCAAAGGATCGGCTAAAAAATCACGAATAACTGAATTTATAAAATCCAATATACCACCCCTACTCTTACTATTAATGATATCATTATTCATAAAAAATAACAACAAAAAAAGAAAAGAAACCAAAATTAATCATATGAGTTTTAAAATACAATAGATATAATATTTAAATTATGACTAAAATTAATATTTTAATACTCTAGCATGAACAATTATTAAAATCTTTCCCCAAAAAATAAATAAGGTTAATGATTACTTCTTCTTTTTTTAACTTTAGTAGGCTTATCACTACAAATTATTTTTTCCCATTCAGCTCGTGCTTCATATATATCTTCTGTATGAGGTAAATCACTATCACTGATAAACTGAAAAGAACCATCCGAAAACTCAAGTAATTCCTTACGTAATACATAATTAGGATCTATTCTAGAATCTCTATTCATCATAACCATCCTCCTTAATTAATATATCATATAAAAGTAATACACTTTAACAATCTAATGGTGCCGATTAAAGGACTTGAACCTTCGACCTCCGCATTACGAATGCGCTGCTCTACCAACTGAGCTAAATCGGCAAAATAAAAAGATACAAAATAATTGTATCACTTTTCCAATAAATTGAAAACAAAATTATAAAAATTCAGTAAAAAAGAGCACATTTTTTTCGCAATAAATTTGATATAATTACTACATAATAAAAGGGTGGTATGTAGTAATGAACAGAAAACAAAGAAGAGAATTAAGAAAAGATAAAGATTTGATTAAAGAAC
>DVGU01000058.1 GCA_018712565.1 Candidatus Faecimonas gallistercoris | reverse complement strand
GGGAATCAGGATTATCTGTTCCAGATGCTGAAATGCTTATATCTATATCAGAAGTTTTTGAAACTCCAGTTAGTGAAATTCTAGGTGAAAACATTGAAGAAAAAGAAAAGAATGATATAAAAGTAATATCAAAAAAATTAGAAATTATAAATGAACAACTATCTAGGAAGCAAAAGCAAAAAAGAAAAAGAACAATAAATTTTTTAATAGTTTTGGATGTATGTATAATATTACTTTTTATAATATTGGCTATATTAGGTAGCCCATATCAATCTTGGGATTATAGTGATCCTGAATGGAGCGTTATTGGAACAATATGGCATTCATTTGAATGGATATTCTTTAAAGTTGCCCCAATTGTAGTTATAGTAATTACGCTAATTTTAGCAATAATTTTAATAAAAAGAAATAAATGACAATTTATAATTTGTTGATTAGATTATCTTAGTTGATAATCTTTTTTACATACTTTAAGTATGTATATCTTGACAATGACATAATATTTAATATATAATTTATACATACCAAGAGTATGTATATTGGAGGTAAACTATGTCAAGAAATAAATATCCTGAAATAACGGTAGAAAAAATATTAGAAGTATCGCAAAGATTATTTTTAGAAAAAGGGTATGATAATACTAAAATTCAAGATATTGCAGACGAGTTAGGAATGACAAAAGGGGCTATATATCATCATTTTAAATCTAAAGAGGAAATAATGGATGTGCTTGGTGATACAATGTTTGTCAATAATAATCCTTTTGAAATAGTAAAAAAACGTAACGATTTAAATGGTCTTGAAAAGATGAAATATGTAATTAACCTTAATCAATCTGATGAACAAATGATAGAATTAACAAATCAAGCATTACCACTTTTAGAAAATCCTCAAATTTTAGCCAAGATGTTTGAATCTAATTATCAAAATTTACTTCCTTATTGGTTAGAGTTGATAGAAGAAGGGCAAAAAGATGGCTCTATAAAAACAGATCAACCAAAGGAATTGGCAGAATTATTAATATTAACTGATTTATGGATGGTTCCTTCGCTTTTCCCAGGAAATGTTAATGATATAAAAAACCGTTATAAATTTGTAACTATAATGTTGGGTAAAATGGGATTACCACTTTATGATGAAGAAATGTTAGAAAAAATTGATAAGTTACCATATTATGAAAAATAAATGATTGCCTTCTATAAGGCAATTTAAAAAGGATTTATACATACTTTGAGTATCTATATTTAAGATTGGAGAGAGAAAATGAAAAAAATATTTATTCATGGATCAGGACATAAAGGGAATAGTTGGAACGAAACAGTTAAGTGTATGCAAGAAAAGGAAAATATACTGTATCCCGATTTATCATCAATTCTTAATAAAAAAGAGGCGAGTTATCAAAATTTATATTCTTCCTTTGTTGATTATTGCAATAATGTTGATGGGAAAGTTGATTTATGTGGTATTTCATTAGGTGGTATATTAGCACTAAATTATACTTTAGATTTTCCAAATAAAGTTAATTCATTGGTTTTAATTGGAACTCCACATAAAGTACCCAAAATCATGTTTAGTATTCAAAATGTTATTTTTAGATTTTTACCAAAATCAATATTTGATAATATGGCTTTTAATAAAAAAGATACTTTTATTTTAGGAAATACAATGAAAAAAATAGATTTTAGTAATAGAGTACAATATATTAAATGTCCAACATTAATAATTTGTGGTGAAAAAGATAGTGCAAATATTAAATCTGCATATTATTTATCAGAAAATATTAAAGATTCAAAATTAGAAATTATCAAAAATACTGGACACGTTGTAAACGAAGAAAATCCAAAAGAATTGGCAAGAATATTAAATGAGTATTATAAAGGAGTTCAAAAGATATGCGAAGAATAAATGAAAATGAATTAGAAAAATTGTCAGAATTTATGACAGAACAATTTTGGGAAAAAGAAGAAATGCACCAAATGTTTAAAGGCTTTAATAAAGAAAAGGGAAAAAGTATTGCAACTAATATACTATATATGGAATTGTTGTACTTTTATAAAAAAGGGGATATATACATATTTGATGATGATATAACTGGAGCAATAGTTGGAATACAAGCCAAAAACCTTTTTTCAATACAAAGAATTTTAATGGCTTTAAAATCCAATAAAATATTAAAGTCATTATCGAAAGAAGAACAAGAGCTGTTACAAAATAATATAAAACCTATTGAAGAAGTTCATAGCAGTAAATGGTATAAAAAATACTGTAAAAATCCTTATTACATACTTCAATTTGCGATTGCAAAAGATATGCGTGGTAAAGGAATTGCTAGAAAAATGTTAGAAGAATTATTTGATTATGCTTCTAAAACAAATAGTAGTATTGTACTAGAAACTTTTACAGAATCAAATGTACCAATGTATGAACATTTTGGATTTGAATTAAAAGAATCTTTTGAAGCAAAAAATAAAGAATTAAAAGAATACAGAATGTTAAAACAATTAAATGATGAAAAAAGGAAAAATATTGTTTTCGGAAAATTAAGTGAAGAAGATATAAAAAATGTTGAAAATAATGTTGATCAAATTGTAAAAGATATTAATAATATTTTTTAAAACAACTCTTTAAAATATTAAATGTTATGTTTAAGGGACATATTTCCAGTTCTAAATGGTAGATATAAGTGCGATAAAATATTATAATTATATTAGATATTTAAAGAGCTCTATGTATCTAAAAACGAAAGGAATGATTGAAGTTGAAATTTAATGAGAAATTAATAAAATTAAGAAAAGCAGCAGGTCTTTCCCAAGAAGAATTAGGAAATAAATTAAACGTTGCAAGACAAACAGTAAGTAAATGGGAATTAGGAGAAACAACTCCTGAAATGGATAAATTAGAAGAATTGTCTGATCTTTTTGAAATTAGTATAGATGAATTAGTGAAAGATAGATCAATTCCTAATTCTATCATAAAAGAAATTAATCGAAAAAAGGTTGATTCATTGTATCGAGATTCACAAAATGTAAAAAGTATAATTAGGATATATTTAGTAATAGGTACAGGAATATTAATATTTTTTGCATTAATTGTAATTTATGGTATATTTTTTGTCAAATAAAATATTTTAAAATTATTTTATAAAGCAAACTAATGAAACATGATTTTTAGTTTGCTCTTTTTATGGTATAATTATCTAAATAGTAATTTAGAGGTGTAAGATGGAATATAAAGAATATGGGTCAAAGAATAATGATACTATAGTTTTATTACACGGTGGAGGTCTTTCTTGGTGGAATTATATAGATGAAATAGAATTGCTTGAAAATGAATTTCACATAGTTATTCCTATACTAGATGGACATTCGGGAAGTGATACAAATTTTACTTCTATTGAAAGCAATGCTCTAGAAATAATAAGTTTTATAAATGAAAATTATAATGGAAAAGTAAAACTAATTGGAGGATTATCATTAGGGGGACAAATTTTATTAGAAATATTATCTAAAAATCCTAATATATGTGAATATGCTATTATTGAAAGTGCTTTGGTAATTCCAATGAACTTTACCTATAGAATGATAGAGCCAATATTTAATTTATCATATTGTTTAATAAGTAAAAAGTGGTTTTCAAAATTACAATTTAAAAGTTTGAAACTTAAAAACAGTTTGTTTGATCTATATTATGAAGATACTTGTAAAATTACAAAAGATAATTTAATTGCTTTTATGAAGGCAAATTCTAATTATGAAGCAAAAGATACTTTATCGCAGACTAAAGCAAAGGCTCTCGTATTAGTTGGAAGTAAAGAAAGACCTATTATGAAAAAATCAGCAACTAAAATTGTTAATTTAATACCAAATAGTGAACTTGAAGTATTGCAAGGATATTATCACGGAGATATAAGCATAAATCATGCAGATGATTATGTTGAAAGAGTAAAGAGATTAATCCGTTAAATTACCATTTGATGACTAGTTAAGTAAATAGTAATTTGTAGAGGTGTATACAATGAAAAAACAAATTATAAAAATTATCTTTTTAATCATTATTGGTGCTGTAATTGGAGTATTATCTAAATGGGGAGATGTAATCGCAGGAATGAATTTTCTTCATTATTTTGGATTAATATCTTCTGGTATAGTGTTATGGTTAGTAATAGGAATATTGTTATTAGTAAAATCAGAAACTAGAAAAGAATTTAATATTTTGTACTTTTCATTTATGACATCAATGCTAATATCATACTATTTGTTTTCAGCATTAATTGTTAAATATATTTATATAAAAATAATTATATTTTGGATTATAATGCTTATGTGTTCAATAATATTGGGTAATATTATTTTTAATAAAAGGCATACAAAATTAATTAGAAATCTTTATATAATTGCTTCAATGATTTTGATAATATATGATGCAATTATTATCAATGGCATACAGATGGAAATTGTAATAATAGAAATGATGTTATCGTTAATTACTTTAACTTTAATAAATAAGGAGATAAAAAAACAATATTTAATAGATTGTGAAAGGAATTAGTTGGAGGAATATATGAAAAAAGGTTTAAAAATTACTTTTATTATTTTAGGAGTAGCATTAGGAATAATAGTTCTTGATACTTTACAAGCATTGCTGTTTGATAATAGTCCTATATTTAAGATTAGAGAATATTATGATGGTAGTAGTACTAACTATATAGATAAGGGGTTATTTGTTAATCATTATCATTGTGTTAATAAGGAAGAAAAAACTTTATTTAAAAACGCAAAATATACTTGTCAAATTGTCGAATATGATGATTTAAAAATTAAAGAAATTGTTGATAAAACAAAAGATATAAAAGATTTTCATTGTGCTGAGGCTTTAGAAAGCTTTTACGAAGATGATAATTATGTTTATTATTGGAGTTGTATTAAAAATGAATATATGATTGTCAAATATGAAAATGGATATGAGGAAACAATCAGTAATGCTCTAAAAAATAATACTATAAAAATAAGTGATTTAGATGATTATAACATTAGTTATATTAAAGAGACAAAGTAAAATATTTTTAAATAAAGTATAATATGGATAATTATCAAATAGTATTTGTTGAAAGTGAGAAAATATGAAAATTATATTTAGGGATAATATTAAATCTTATTTAATGCTCTTTTTATTAAGTATAATGGCAGGATTATCGGTAGTACTTTTTTGCGAATTTCCTGATAATGAATTGTGGGCATTTTCTTATTGGAGTTCAAAAACTTTTGGATTCTGGATGTTTAGCACTTCACTAATTGTATTATTAAGTGAAAAAAGAAAAACCGCTACTATAAATTCTACGATTTATATTTTTGTAATGTTTTTAATTACAACGATATATAAATCCTTTCACTTACATTTTAATGAATATACGCCTTTTAATTCATTGATTGATTTATCATTAAATAGCTTATATGGTTGGCTTTTATATAGTATATTTCCTGCTATTATATGTGGTATTTTAGGTGCAATATTGTGGAGTGGTAGAAAAAATAATATTTATGGTAAAATCTTATGTGTTTTACCTGTTATATTTATTTTTTTTGAAACTATTTTATTATTTTATAGTGTTTTCATAAATCATACAAAATTATTTTCAGCAATTACTGATTTAATATGTTTTATATTATATATAATATTTTTGAAAAAAGAAGTTTTTATAAAAAGAAATAAGTAATACAAATTGCAATTTATCGGTCAATTATTGATGTGTTTTAATATGAAAAAGAAATAGTCTAAAAGTAGATTATTTCTTTTTTTCATCAACTCTATTAAAAGTAGTTTTATGTTCTTTATCATATCTTAAAAGTTCAGAACTTGTCATATTTAATTTAGGATCAATATTACTATTCATACCAGTTGCGATTTTATCCAACATATCTATTGTTGGTTTTCTTTTACAATTTTCTAATTGATTAATGTAAACTAGATTACTACCGACTTTCTCTGCAAATAGTTCTTGAGATAAGTTATATTTTTGTCTGTAATATTTTAAATTCATTGATAGGATTTCTTTACTACTAATCATATATCTTACCCCACTTTCTAAAAATATTTTATACAAGTGTATAATAAATGTCTTTTGTACAACTGTTTAAGAAAGGACTTGCTTTTTTGGTAAAATGCGACTATGATATTAATATATTTTCTAAAGTTTTGTGAGGTGATAGTAATGTCTAAAAGTATAAAGATAATCTTTATTGCTTTATCAATTTTAGTATTCACACTTCTAATAAAGATATTCTACTTTGATACAAATATGGGATTTAGAACAGAAATAGTAGAATTAAATTATAGTGCATTTCCTATGTTTGTTGATGTTGCAATTACGGTTATATTTGTTCCATTTCTCGTATATGGGATATTAGAAAGTATTTATGATAAGGCTTATTCATTTATAAAAAAATAAGTAAAATTTTAAATTTATTTTATGTAAAGATATTTCTTTATTTAAATAATCGTGTATAATATATATATGTAAGAAATTTTTGAGGTGCATTATGGAAGTAGTAAATAAAAATGTCAAATCAAAAAGTCCAACAATAGAATACTTAAAAAGTATAGAAATAAATTCCACCAATAGGCATGAAGAAAAAGAATTTGATAATTATATTGTCAGTGTAGTTTTAATCACAACAGATACAACTACACTTAATTCGTTTACAAAGGATTATGAAGTTTATTTAGTCGTTGTAGATAAGACTAATGAAACATCACAAGGTAATCTACTATTAAAAGAATTTGCTAGTTATGATAATGCAATTTCGTATTATAATGAATTAAAATCTAAAATAGATAATTATAGTGAAAATGATATAAAATTACTTACGAATTAGATAAAATATATCTATTCTTAAATTTTCGTAAAAAATCGTAAAAATTCCAAAATTATCTTCTTGACTATTATAAGTCAAGTGTTAAAATATAGTAAAATCAAATAATTAGGTGGAAACGAAGAAAAACTCCTAATTTTTTTGATTTTTTGTTAAAAAAGCATTGACTTTAAAATCTAAAATCTTTAGAATAATATCCAATATTTGGAAGAAAATTAATTGTTTGAAGTGGTGAGCAGTATTAACTTACTTCATCTGAAAGATTGGTGATGTAACAATGAGTAATCATTTATTTAAACGATTTGTGGTTGATGATTTAAGTTATCAATGTGTTAATAGTCTAATAGAGAGACTTATCTAGGGTTATTATCCTTTTTAAGTCTCTCTTTTTTAGTGTTTGGAGGTAAATCATGGCAGATGAAATTTTAGAAAATGAAATATTATCGAAAAAAGATTTAATAGATTATGATATTGAAAGATCTTATTATCGTGTTTGCAAATTAATTAGAAAATATAAAAGATTAAAGTGCAAAAGTTTTGGTGAGCCACAATTAACTATAACAACCAAATACAAATATGTTTTTGTAGATGAAAAAACTATCGGTATTAATGATTATACTAAACTAGATCAATATATAGATGATGATACTGAATACAAGAAAATGTCTAGGAAAATAGTTTTTGCTACTGAAAATATGAGCCCAGAAGAATTGGTTTATTATACAGTTTGCCTTTATAATGGTAAATCTGAATATCGTTGTACTCAAGAAATTGGTTGCTCTGCTGATGGTTTAATTCCAATTAAAAAAAGTTGCATTATAAAATTTGCTTGTGTGTTTGATATAGAAGTTTATAACGATGATAAATTTGGCGAAGATGAAGAAGCAGATTTTCAAGATTTTATAGAAAAATTTAAGTTGTAAGAAATTGCAACTTTTTTAATGCCTTAAAGGAGGTGGTGCCTATGATTGTAAACATACTAATTCCAATGATTTGACAAGTGAATACAAGCAAGTTAATATACTTATAGGTGATTAATTATGCTTTACTATATTCCTAAAATCATAATTATTTTATTATCTTTAATTTTAATCCAGTCTGATAATGTTTTTAATGATAAAACAATTATAGAAAGTGAAATTGAAAGCATTGATCCAATAATTAAAGAAGAAATAATTAATGATAATCAAAATCAAGAAGAATTAGATGCTAATATGGAAATTGAAGAAAAAGTAGAAGAGGTCGTAGAAAATGATACTATTTCTACTACTGATTCACAAGAACAGCCATATAATGAAAATACTTATCAAGAAGAATCAGAATCAACTAATAATGTTGTAGAAAGTCAACCAGAAATTATAGAAGAAGAAACTACTCCTAGTATTGTTGAAGAAGAATCTTATATAGGTGTTCCTAGTCCAAATGATTTCTTTTATTCTATTCATTTAGGTAGGATTGATGAAAAATATAAAACATTAAGTGATTGTTATAACGATGCTCCAAGAATAGCCTTTAAAGACACAACTGATATTAATAATATTGTGTGTTATGAAGTTATTGATGATTTAGGAACAGTTTTAGGTATTTATATGGATGTAAAATGCAATTCTGAAAATTGCGAAAGATATAAAGATTAGTTTAAATACTAATTTTTTTATGGAGGAAAAAATGTTAATTATATTGTGTTTGGCACTATTAATAATGGTGCTTTTTTTATATATTAGGAATTTGCTTCATTTAATTGAATAAGTGAAAATATGATTGCCCCATCACAAAAACTCAGATAATATATCTGATTATTTCTAATTATTATTAAATTTTAGTAATCAACTTCTACTG
>DVGU01000057.1 GCA_018712565.1 Candidatus Faecimonas gallistercoris | reverse complement strand
TTTCCTCTGATATCTCTTGGATCTTCTAGTATTTCAAATCTTTCAAATAAATTCATAATTAAATCCCTCTCTTTATCCTGATTTAATTATACACTATTTCTCATATTATTTTTTAAGCGATTGCCATACCTAAAAAGTAGCTATCAACTAAACTTATACCAATAAATAACTACTCGTTGCAATTTAATTATAACATTTTTTTTAATTTTTCATAAGCAACTTTTAAAATTTCCTAAATATCTCTTTCCAGATAAATCTAACCCTGCTATTTAATCATCATAAAATATTAAAAAATTAGGCATTTGCTATATATATTTATTTTTATTTTGATTATACTATAATGAAAGGAATGAAGTAATATGTACGGAATGTATCCTTATCCATACAATTATGGAAACAATGATGGATTTGGCTCAGGTTGGATTTGGGCAATTCTCATTGTAATTATCATCATTTTCTTCATCTTTGGAAACAACAACAATTGCTGCAACAATGGAGGAAATGGTTGCAGATAAAAAGCACAACATAGTGCTTTTTTATTTTACTTTTTTCAAACAATGGATAATCCACACCTTCCTTATCATTTTTTATAATATCCTGAAACTAAAATGATTATAATCCAATACTAGCAACATTTTGTTTATAATCACTCTTTTACAAAAAAAAACGCTACTAAGTAGCGTAACAATCAATATGGTGGAGCATAGCGGGATCGAACCGCTGACCTCCACGGTGCAAACGTGGCGCTCTCCCAGCTGAGCTAATGCCCCATATTTATCAACTCATTTCGAAGTCGACAAATAGATTATAGCAAGCACAATCATAAATGTCAATAACTTTTATACTTTTTTTCTAAATATTCTTCTTCTAAATAATATAATTCCCCATCTTTAATCAAATGATGATACCCTCTTTGAAAATCACTAGAAGAATTAAGTATTTTACTTTTCTTAAAAAAATAATGATTTAAATATCTTTCTAATAAAAATCTCTCATAAAAATAAGGTATTTGCCTATATTCTTTAGTGAGTTTAACTAATAAAAAAATAGATAAAAAAATAACATTAAATGAAAAATGAAAATATGTAAAAATCAAAAAACTAAGCACTAATAAATAACCAATTACAAATGTAAAATAAAAAGAGAATCGATAAGAAAATATTCTATGAAAAAACAAACACAAAACTTTACCACCATCCAAAGGATATATTGGAAGTAAATTAAAAAATAAAATTCCATAATGATAAGATGAAATAAGCATTTCTTTTTCAGGAAATAAAGTAATTAATAGATACCAAGCAATAATTTGAAATAACGGACCAAAAAGTAAAATAATAAATTCTTTTACTAAAGGAATATTAAAAGAAGTAGAAAATTTAGAAATCCCCCCTAAAGGATAAATTAATATTTTAATAACTTCTCCACCAAAAAGATACACCATCAAAGAGTGCCCAAACTCATGTACTAATATCAAAACAGTAATAATTAAAAAAGGAAAAAAAGAAGCAGTAATAATAGCAAAAAAAGCAACCAAATAAAATAAAGGATGCACCTCAAAATAACTAAATATATTTTTTATAATTTAAAAACTCACCATCTTTTTGAAATACTAAATAAAGTTTTCTATTTTTCGCTTCTCCTAACAAAGTTCCTTTTTCTACATAATCATAAAGTTTAATACCATCTGTAGAAATATTAGAATAATATACATCAATACCATCAATTTGCTCTATTACCACAGTATTTCCATATCCTTCCTTTTCTCCCATAAAAATAACAATTCCACTCTCAAGTACTGGTACCATATAATTATTCTCTACTGTTAACTTTACTCCATCTAAAAAAGTATTAGCTTTTTCATAAGATAATTTTTCTTTAAATACAGATTGTTCATTAACAGCCAACTGATCAATAGATAAAATATTACCAAAATATTTCTGATAAAATTTTTTAATTTTCGTAAATTCAAAATTATTATCATATACACAATCTAATATTGTTGCTTTTATTTTACTATCACTTTTTACTAAAATCATTCCAACTAAAAAAATAATAACTGTAATAAGTACTCTAGTAATAAAATTTCTAACACTTTTTTTTAATACTAATCTCTTTTTTATAACTTTTCTTGTATTCATATTAGTCTCCTCTAATTAAGGATATGAAAAAAGAAAAGTAAATATGTACTTTTCTTAAGAATTAATAGATATTCTTTTATATTTTTTAGGAAGCAATCGTATAACAAAATAAAGAACTTCACCATACAATAAATTCAATAATAAACTATGTAATATTTTGTAAAGTAAACGATAAAATGTCATTGGAACAAGCTGAAATATAAGTATAATAATAGCATTCATACACTCATAACTAACAATTGTTAAAGAAATAAACAATAATATACTAATCCAAGTCAATCGAATATTCCGATATAAAAACATAATAATAACAGCTAATCCTAAAAAGAAAATAGCATTATAAAATAACAAATTAGTATACATAAAATCATAAACAATACCTAAAATAAAACAACTAATAAAATAAAACTTTATTTTTTTTATAAAAAAAGGATATACAACAACAAGAGAAACAATTGTAAACATAGGAGTAAAAAGCGATAAATTTCCTACTACATAAGGAAAAAAATTTGAAAGTATACCATCTAAAAATAAAGAAACTACTAATATAATAACAGGAACTACCATACTATTCTTTCTCCTTTAAAACTGTAACATAATGAATATTATTAAAATCTTGTGATGTTTTAATATATAAGGTCTTACTTAAATCATATTTATCGCTTTTGACATCCTCAACAACTCCTACATAAATTCCTCCCGGAAACATTCCACCAAGGCCACTTGTAACAATAGTGTCACCTTTTTTTACAGTACTCATCTTATCAACACCAGTAACCATAACACATTCTGTATCAGCATCATAACCATTCAAAATGGCATAACTATCTCCATTTCCAGTTTGAATAGCCACACTAACCTTATAATTAACATCATCAGAAGTAATCAATTTAATTTCACTAGAGTTACGATATACCTTAGAAATCTTACCTACTAAACCGTGCTTAGTAACTACAGCCATATCTTCTTTTATTCCATCATTTGATCCCTTATCAATCATAATCTGATTAAACCAATAACTCCGATTTCTAGATAAAATTGTAGCATTAATTGGTGTATATTCTGTTAATGTATTATTTAAACTCAAAACATCTTTTAATTCCTGAATTTCTTCTTCTAAAGAAGCATTTACATTCTTCTGAATAAGATAACTTTCTGATTGATCAACATTTTTCTCTCCATTTAACGCAGTAAACGGATACATAACAACTTTATTAATAACCGTCACAATATCTTTAATTATTCCCTCTCCTAAAAAAGGAGAACGACTCATATAAACAGAAACAGCCAATCCAAAAATCACAACAACTGCTACAACGATAATTAAAACTTTTAAATTCATTTGTTTTTTCTTTTTATTCTTATACATAACATCATCCCATTCCAACTTATTATAATATAAATAAATTTTGACTGCAACTATAGATTTAAAATATTATGATGTTCATAAAAACTATAATAAGAATCTTCTCCAACAATAATGTGATCTCGAATAGGAATACCTTGAATATAACCAGTTTTTACTAAATGATCGGTAAGCAAAACATCTTCTTTACTTGGCATTACATGATTAGATGGATGATTATGAATACATACAATACTAGATGCACTTAACCGATAAGCCTCCTTAAAAACTTCTCTAGGATGTACAATACTACGATTAATAGTTCCCATAAATAATAACTTCCTTTCTAATAATTCTTGTTTGTGATTAAAATAATAACAATAAAAATGTTCTTGTTTTAAATCAGTAATTAAATACTTTACATCATTCCAAATATCCATAGCACACTTTAACTTAACTAATTTCTCACTTTTCCTTAAAAATATACGCTTACCAAACTCAATAGCCGCAAGAATTTCTATAGCTTTAACCTTCCCTACCCCCTTAATAGAAATCAAATCATAATAACTACATTCTTGAATTTTAGAAAGCGGAAATTGTTTTAATATATCAATAGCTAAATCATAAACATTTTTATCATGATACCCATTACGAAGTAAAATAGCAAGTAGCTGTGAATCTGACAAAGAACTGGCACCATAAGAAATAAGTCTTTCTCTTGGCCGCTCATTATCAGGCAATTCTTTCATTTTATAATTAATAAACACCACCTCTATTATTATAATTAGAAAAAATTACTACATTCCCGTACCAAATATCTCTTCATAATTAGCAAGTACAACTTCCTCAATAGTTAAAATATCCTCCGAAGAATCGGATTCACTAACTAATAAATCGAATTGTGTAACATTATTAGAAAACTCCTCATTATTTATTGTTTTATCCATTAAATAAATTTGATAACCCATATCTTCATATATTTTTTTTATCTTTTTTGCATTCTCTTGACTTTGAGTAATACCAACATACACATAATACTTATTATCTTCAAAAACAGTTAGTTTATTCGTCAAATCCCCAACATTTTCTTGCATAATATCTTTAGAAGAATAAACGCCTTCTTGTAAAAAATAATAAGTATTTTTCTCCTGAAATACCGATATACTATCCGGAGCTGCCTGATATAAATAATTACCACAAATTGCCCCTAATGCAACAAAAATTACAGCTAATAACATTGTCTTTTTCATTTTATCACCATTTATAAAGTAACAAATTAAAACCATGTTTTTTGTCGAAAAAAAAGACATTTTTTATTTTTCTTACAAAAAATGTCAACATTATTTCATTAATTGATAAATTTTAGATTCTTGTTTTATAGAAACTAAAGAAGAAATAGAAAATCGATCAAACTCTAAATTTACATAATTTACATCTTTACTTGTCTTCATTAATACAAATCCTGCAAAAGAATCTAAAGAAGAACCATAATGATTTCGATTATCATCACACAAAGGTGGTAATTTAATAAAATTATCTGCAAATCTACTTTTATGTGCATGCCCCATAATAGAAAACTGTGGAAAAACAAAATTATATTTATAGTTTTTTTTCGAACAATGTTCAAAAGAAATTAAATAATTATATATTTTAAAATAAGATTGATAATACCCCATAGGAACAATATTATTCTTCTCTTTCGCCAAAATTTTAATCAAGTCAATATGATGTTTCTTATATTTATAATCATGATTTCCACCTAAAACAAATTGACTAATATAACTATCATCAAGATATATATCCAAAATATGCTCTATTTGTTTTGCAGGAGTAAAATATTTAGGAGAATAATTAACCATTCCATCTCCAATATCTCCGCCGTGAAATAAATAAGAAATGTGATTTTGATGACAAAAATCTTTAACAACAGAAAAATAATCTAAATTTTCATCCTTACTAGCAAAATGAGTATCAGAGACATATACAACAGACTCACCAGTTAAATCCACCATACTAAAATTATCAAAATAAATTGAATATAACTGACTTTTTTCTTTTACAGTCAAATTATTATTTACTAATTCTTTATAAATTAACAAAAGAAGTTCATATTTATATAATTGATATTTATCCAATACATCAATAAAATTATACCCATTCAACAACTCTTGAAAAATTTTTTCCATAAACTTTTACCTAAATTTAAAACTTACTATAATTGTGACTCTAAAGACTTCAGTTTTTCTTGTTCTTCTTTTAGTTTTACACGATCCATATCTACAATATTCTTTGGCGCTTTATTAACATAGTTCTCATTAGAAAGAAGTTTTTCTCGTCTTTCAATAGAAGATTTTAATTTTTTTATTTCTTCTTTTAATTGCTCTTTATTAATTTCATTTTCAAAATAATAAGTAATCTGAACTAAAGGTGATTGATAAGAAATTGTCTGATAACTAGTAATGTCATCATTATTAGTAATTAAATTATCATCCGTAATTTTTAATTGAGAACGATAAATATATTCTAAATCTTTACTAGTATCTAACTGAACTTTAGCGTCCTTCTTAACACCATTGGTAACTTTTAAATTACGAATTTCAGTTAAATCAGAAATTGCTTTTCGAACATTCTCATAATCATTTACAAAAACTTCATTTTCATTATATATAGGATAAGAACTAATCATAATAGATTCGCTTGCCTTAACTGGAAGCTTATCATAAATCTCTTCTGTTACATAAGGCATAAATGGATGCAATAACTTCAAAATTGTCGTAAGAACATCTAATAAAACACTCTTAGTAGTATCATTCATTAAAGCTTTACTAAGTTCAATATAATTATCACAGAAATCTTCCCAAATAAATTGGTATAATGCATTCCCTACATTTTGAAAATCATAACTATCCATATTTTTAGTAACTTCTTGAATTAACTGATTTTTAGCAGTCAAAATCCACTTATCAGCTTTACTTAAATTACGAAACGTAATTTCTTCTTTTGTTAAATCATCAATATTCATTAAAACATAACGAGATGCATTCCATAATTTATTAATAAAATTCCATGTTGATTTTACCTTTTCCTCATCATAACGCAAATCTGTGCCAGGAGCCGTGTTAGTCGTTAAATAAAAACGCAAACTGTCAGCACCGTACTCATCAATAACATCCATAGGATCAACACCATTTCCTAAAGATTTACTCATCTTACGTCCCTCTTTATCACGAATAAGTCCGTGAATAAGACAATCTTTAAATGGACGTTTTCCAGTAAACTCTAAACCTTGGAAAGTCATACGGTTTACCCAGAATGGAATAATATCATAACCAGTAACTAATACATTATTTGGATAATATCTCTTAAAATCATCAGTTTCTTCAGGCCATCCTAAAGTAGAAAATGGCCATAAAGCAGATGAAAACCAAGTATCAAGAACATCATCATCCTGTACCCAGCCATCACCTTCTGGAGCACTAAGTCCGACATAAACTTCATCTCCACGATACCAAGCAGGAATTCTATGTCCCCACCATAACTGTCTAGAAATACACCAATCATAAGTAATTTCCATCCAATGATTCATCGTCTTCTCATAACGCTCTGGTACAAAATTAACTTTTGTATCTTTATTTTTTTGATTTTCCAAAACTCTATCAGCAAGAGGTCTCATCTTAACAAACCATTGTTTAGAAAGTGTTGGTTCAACGACTGCATCACTTCTCTCACTATGACCAACATTATGCACCATCTCTTCAACACGAATTAATAAATCTTTCTCTTTTAAGTCTTCTAATAACTTCTCACGACACTCTTCGCGAGCCATTCCTTCATATCCAGGAGCATTCTCATTCATTGTAGCATCCAAATTCATAACAACAACTCTTGGTAGATTATGACGCATACCTACTTCATAATCATTAGGATCATGAGCAGGCGTAATTTTAACAACACCAGTACCAAATTCAGGGTCTGCATGAATATCACCCACAATTGGAATTTCCTTATTAACAATTGGTAAAATAACCGTTTTTCCAATCAAATGTTTATAACGCTCATCTTTCGGATTAACCGCAACCGCCGTATCACCAAATAAAGTTTCAGGACGAGTTGTTGCTACATCCAAATAATCATCTGTTCCAGTAATAAAATACTTAATATGGTAAAATGCACCTTTATCTTCTTTATAAATAACTTCTTCATTAGAAAGTGCTGTCATCTGAACTGGATCCCAGTTAATAATTCGCTCTCCTCGATAAATAAGCCCCTCTTCATAAAGTTTAACAAAAACATAATTAACCGCATCATTAAGGCCCTTATCTAAAGTAAATCTTTCTTTAGAATAATCCAAACTAAGTCCTAATTTTGCCCATTGTTCATGAATGGTATTAGCATATTCATCTTTCCAACTCCATGCGTGTTGTAACCATTCATCACGAGAAATACCACGAGGATTAATACCCATATCACGAAGTCGCTTATCAACTTTAGCTTGTGTAGCAATACCAGCATGATCCATTCCAGGAAGCCATAAAGCATCATATCCTTGCATTCTCTTATAACGAATCAAAATATCTTGAAGTGTTGTATCCCAGGCATGACCCAAATGAAGCTTTCCTGTTACATTTGGAGGAGGTATTACAATACAATAAGGCGTCTTATCACTCTTGCTATCAGATTTAAAATAGCCTTTACTCTTCCATTCTTCATATTTATTTTTTTCTACTTCTACATGATTATATTTTTTATCTAACATAATATACATCCTTCCTTTCTATCTACAAATTACCCTATACAAATTATAAACAGACTCGTACATAATCACCCTTAAACATAAATATCATTAAAATCACTCCTTAACAAAAAACGAGCTTCATCCAAAGGACGAAAACTCGTGGTACCACCTTATTTTATAGAATTAAAAACTCTATCTCAACATCGTAACGTGATGAACGGATATTTCCTACTATAAGTTCAGAAAATCTGCTCCATTGCTACCTTCAAAATAGATTACTAGTTATTTTCACCAACCATAACCTCTCTAAAAGCCAAACTATTTTTACTCCTCAACTTCATCGCATCTATCACATAGTATAAACCAATTTTTTTCTCTTGACAAGTTTAAAATCTAAAATAAATAAAGATTAGCTCTCACTAATCTTTTCTACAGCTGGATATTCTTTACCTTTTAAATCCACAACAGCCTTTTTTATAATTAAATTATGTGTAAGCTTTCCAGAATCTGGATCACTTACTCCTTCACTCTTAACAATACGATTAATATTTTCTTTTCCATCAATTACTTTTCCAAAAGCTGCGTACTGTCCATCCAAGTTTTCTGCTTTACCTAACATAATAAAAAACTGACTACCAGCAGAATCATAATCTTCACTACGTGCCATAGAAACAACCCATTTTTCATGTTTTAAATCATTCTCAAAATTATTTTCACTAAATTCACCTTTAATAGTATACCCAGGTCCACCTGTTCCATTACCATTAGGATCTCCTCCTTGTAATACAAAACCAGGAACTAATCGATGAAAAGTATTATCATCATAAAAACCAGATTTCACTAAAGAAATAAAATTATTAACTGTATTCGGTGCAATTTCAGGATAAAGTTCCATAACAATAGACCCATAATCTTCCACATAAATTGCAACAACAGGATTCTTAGTATCATATTGACCAAGAGTTGCTTCATTACCAGCAACATTATAAGCTATACCAAGCAAATCTTCTTTCACACCACAACCTGTCAAACTAAATACAGAAAAAATAGTAATAAATACTAGAAATAATTTTTTCATATCATTTCTCCTTTTCCAAAATATCACGTGCAGCAACCAATCCCGTTGCAGCAGCTACTACAATATTGCCAGCTTTACCAGCACCATCACCTATAAAATAAATATCCTCAGACTTTAATTTAAAATGATTATCTGTTTCTATTTCGTTACTAAAGAATTTTATCTCCGGACCATAAAGAAGCGTTTCATCATTGTTAACACCAGGGATAATTTTATCCAATTTTTGCAATCCTTCCAAAATATTAGTAACAATACGATGTGGCAAAACTAAAGCAAGGTCTCCTGCAACACAATCTTTTAACGTTGGTTCTACAAATCCTTGGTTAATTCGATGCCAAGTAGATCTTCTGCCACTTTTCAAATCCTTAAGAGATTGAATAATAGGTTTAGAATCACCTAATACATTAGCAATTCTAGCAATAGATTCACCATACAATCTAGTATTCGTAACAGGTTCAGTTAAATGAACACGACTAATAAAAGCAAAATTACTGTTATTAGACTTCACATCCTTTAATGCGTGACCATTAACACAAATATAGCCATAATAATTTTCTTTCGCAACAAACCCACCAGGATTCGTACAAAAAGTTCGAATCTCATCACCATAAGTATCCGTACGTATAAAAATAGTCGGATCGTAAATTACATCAGTAATAGACTCTAAAATTTCTTTTCTAACCTCCACGCGAACACCGATTTCAATACTCTGAGATAAATATGGAATATGATATTTATCAGCTAATTCTTGAATCCATTTTGCACCAGTTCTACCAGGCGCAACAACTACTTTTCGAGTAGTGAGTTTTTTCTTACCATATCTAACCTCATATCCATTATCAACAGAAACAATATCCGATACATCAGTATTCTCATATAAATCTACCCCGTAATTTTCTAAATAATTACTAAAATTATTAATATATTCAGGTAAATGATCACTTCCCAAATGCTTTTGTCGAATTAACAATAATCTAGCACCTTGAACAGCTACTTTTCTCTTTATTTCTAATGCCTCATCCATATTACTAGGAAAAACATCACTATCCATCCCAAACTTAGTAAATATTTCTTCAGTATCATCAATCAAATGATTTGCTTCACTTTCACTCATATACTTAAACAAATCACTTTTTCCAAGTTTAGGAATAAAATTTAATTTTCCATCCGAAAAAGTACCAGCACCACCATAACCAGATAAAATACGACATGGATTACAATTAACACATTTTATCTTATGCTTGCTCATAGGACAAAATCTAGTTTTTACCTTTTGTCCTTTATCCATCAAAGCGATTTTTAAATTTTTATTTTTTGTAATAAGTTCATAAGCAGTAAATAATCCAGCAGGACCAGCCCCAACAATTACAACGTCATATTTCATTTTTCATCACCTATATTATTGTATCATAAATCACTTTAAAAAATGAATTATATTAATAAAAGTATAATCTTGTAAACATTTTTATAAATACATTCAACAATTTATATATCAATAAAGAACATATAAAAGTTCAATTGAACTATTTTATTTACATTAAAATTATTAAAATTATAAAAAATAGAACTTATAATTTTTGAAACAAAAGACTTTTTAACAGAAATTTGATACAATAATATTGGTGATAATATGGTAACAAGAACAGAACGAAATGAAGAAAAACAAAATGAGATTATAAAAGAAGAAAATAGAGAATTACGAAAAAAAATCGTTTTAACTACTTTTAAAATAATATTGATAATTATCATCATAAGCATGACTTTCTTTTTATATACAACATATATTTCATCAAAAATAATTTCCGTAAAAGAAACAAGAATTACTAGTGAGAAATTACCAAAAAGCTTTGACGGTTTAAAAATTATTCAAATATCCGATATTCATTATGGATCAACAATATTTATAGAAGATATTAAAAATTTAATAAATATAATTAATCGTAGAAATCCGGATTTAGTAGTATTTACAGGAGATTTAATCAATAAAAACTATAAAATAAATTCTTCAGAGCAAGAAAAACTCATAAAACAAATGAAAAAAATAAAATCAACAATAGGAAAATATGCAATACTAGGTGAAGAAGATTCAAATACCTTTACAACAATCATGAATCAAAGTAATTTTACTATATTAAATAATTCCTATGAATTAATCTATAAAAATAGTAATACTCCTATTTTGTTAATTGGCTTAAATAGTAGCATAACAGGAGCAATAAATATAGATCAAGCATATAAATATTTTACTAAATCAACACACAATAATGATATATTCACTATTTCTTTATTACATGAACCAGACTCAGTAGATAACATAATATCATCTTATCCAACAGATATTTTTTTAGCCGGCCATTCACATAATGGGCAAATCGCACTTCCATATATAGGAGGAATCATAAAAAAAGAAGGTGCCAAAAACTACATAAATGAATTTTATCAATTAAATAATTCTAAATTATATATATCAAGTGGTCTTGGAACTAATGGAAATGGGATCCGCCTATTTTGTCATCCAAGTATTAATTTTTTTCGACTATCATCAAAATAAAGATTTAAACCATCTTAAAAACGAAGAACTTTCTTTGTTTTTTTTATTCTTATAAATTGGAATCTTTGCTATTTCATCATCAAATAAATATACATTAATTACACCAACTTTATCATTTGAAGCATCATTAAAAAAACGAATAATAGTCTTAACATTATTTAACTCACTTTTCATAAGTGGATAATAAAAAGATTCTTTAATATATACATCATCCTCAACAAATTCCTTATCAACTTCAAAATGATTTTTATCAATAATTTTATAATTATAATAACGAGAAAATGCATCATCAAACAAATTACGATGATTATTATAAATATCCCCATCAGATAAAGTAACTGTAGTCAAATTTAATCCATTTTTAGAAGCTGTAGAAACCAATGTTTTCCCTGCTCTAGGAGTATACCCATTTTTACCTCCTGTACAATAGTCATACTCTGTTAACAATTTATTACGATTATACCAAAGATACGTCTTTTTTCCAGTAGAAACTTCATATTTATCTGTAGAAACAATATTACGATAAACCTTATTTTGATATGCATATTTTGATAATAATGCCATGTCATATGCCGTTGAATAGTTCTCACTCTCTTCGTCTAATCCATGTGGATTTTTAAATATTGTATTTTTCATTCCAATAGCATGGGCTTTTTGATTCATCATTTTAACAAATTTTTCCTCGCTTCCCCCAATAGCACGAGCAATTACTACAGATGCATCATTACCACTACGAAGAAGTAACCCATAAATTAAATCTCTAAGTCGCATTTTTTCTCCAACTTCTATATATATATTTGTACCATACATGGAAAGTACTTCTTCACCAACCGTTATTTTTTTATTAAGATTTCCATTCTCTATTGCAAGAATAGCAGTCATAATTTTCCTTATGACTACATGGTGATGAATAGGAGTCGTCTAAAACTGTCTTATCATAGACAGTTAATTTTTTACCAACTACATTGGCATAAATATCTAATTTAACTTTTCTCCTATTCCCATCTATTTTAGATACAACAACTCTTTCAATAAGAAGTTGAACTAGTTTTCGGAATGATTCCTCGCTATCTACTTCATTATTAATTTTTTCATCTATTTCTTTATACTTCTTCTTTAATTGTTTTTCATATAGTTCATCACTTTTTAATTTAATTATTTTATTGTTTAAATTTTCAATTTCTTGTTCTAATTCTGTATTTCTTCGTTGATACTCTTCTCTGCTAACAACTTCTTCCATCAAGAAATCCAATAACTTATTTTTCTTTAAATTAATTTCATCTATTTGATTATATACTTTTTTTATTTCATATTCATAATTTTTGCTACTATTTGCTTCTTTGTATAATTCAGATAAATGTTTAACAATTTTTGATCTATCTTCTATCAATTTATCAATTACTTTATGAAAAATATCATCTAACTCAGTTTCATAAAGTATAGGGCTTTCACAGGCAGAAATACCACGTCTTAACATTTCTCCACATTTCCAGCTTACATTTTTATTATTGGATGTTAATCTTCTAAATGCAACATTGTGTTCTGCACATATAAGTAATCCACCATAAGTTGTTGTCCTTTTGAATGCACCCATATCTTTTATTTTTGCACAATATCCACTTGATTTATTTGCAAGTATTTCATTTGCTTTATCCCATAGTACAGGAGATACAATAGCAGGTATATCTCCATTGCTATCATAAACTACCCATTCACTTTGAGGCAACCTAATTTGTTTGTGTGTTTTATAATCCAAATGCTTAACCGTATTTGTACAATAAAACCCTTTATATTTTGGATTAGTTATAATTCTTCTCAACGTAGTAGTATGAATATACCCACCTTTTCTCGTTTTAAAACCTTTTTCATATAAATAATTAGATATATAACCTAATCCATGTTCTCCAGTTGCATACATTTCGTAAATTATTCTTATCATTTCTGCTTCTTTTTCGACTATTATTAATTTTCCATTTTCTTTTTTATAACCTGTAATAACGCTATTTCCTAATACTTTTCCTTTTTCAATACTTCTTTTCATTCCAAACTTCACTCTCTCACTTAATTTACGAACTTCTTCTTGTGCAATACTAGCCATAATAGTTAAACGAAGTTCTGAATCTGGCATTATGGTATTTATGTTATCCGATTGAAATAAAACTCCAACACCATTTTCTAATAATTCTTGTGTATATTTGATACTATCTAGTGTACTTCTTGAAAATCGTGATATTTCTTTCGTTAAAATCAAATCAAACTTTCCTGTTTTAGAATCTTCAATCATTCTTAAAAAATCTTCCCTTTTATTAACACTTGTTCCACTTATACCTTCATCAATATATCCATCAACATATGTCCAATTTTTATTTTCAGTTATCAAATTTCTAAAATACATAACTTGATTATCTAACGAATTTAACTGTACATCTTTGTCGGTAGATACACGAGCATAAAATGTAACTTTTAAAGGAAGATCATATAAACTTTCTCCCATTGAAATTCTACTTCTAATCTTATATAACTCCATAATGTCTCCTTTCTACCTATTAACCACTATCATTAATAGGTTTATTTTTTGTTTTATATATTTCTATTAATTTAAGCAATCTTTCATTAACTTTTTTATAAACGTCTTCTGTAATTATTTTCTTTTTATATAAATTTTCATTTAAAATTAATTCCACTTCATAATTAAGTTGTTCACTAGAATTTATCATTTTTATCTCCCTTCCATTAAGAATATTATTAAAGTCACAAAAAAAGAACTCTATTGAGTTCCATTAATTTATCGTAATTTGAAACTCAATATTTTCTTAATGAAAGAGAATACACCTTGCAAATCATTATTTAGAATATTAAGTTTTCAAATAACAATTTATAGATACATATAATCTTAATTTTTAAAATTTTGAATTTGTTTTGCAATATCATATCCACTTAACTTTGAATCAAGCGACAATACTAAAGTCTTTTCATTAAAGTAAGTTTCATTATCATATCTAATTATTATCTCACTAAACACATCTAATTTTTCATTAAAATCTAGTCTTTCAAATTTAGATGCAAATTCTTTATCAGTTTTATCACAATTAATACCTAAAATATTTCCATTATCTTCATACGCATCTTTACTATCAGTCATACCATTATAAAGCATAGCAAAATACTGTAATAAAAGATTACCTGCGTTTGGAGATAATCCAATCACTTCAAAATTAAATATCTTTAATTCACCATCATCAATTAAATCTGGATTAACCTCATTTTTATCATTTATTTGGTTATTATTTAATAAATCAAATATATAAATCAAAAATTTCAATTTAGTCAAATCAGACTTAATTTCTAACTGTTCAATTAATTTTACGACTTGTTCTGTCGTATTAGTAATATACATATTATCATTCCTCCCATACATATTACTACCAAAGCCTGTTTTAGCCCTTTTAACAGACTTTTTATTTTTATGCTTATAACTATTCAACGCTTTGCATTAAAACTAAATTTAAAGAAATTAAAGTAGTTATATAGCATTTTTTCTTCGATTTATTTATCACTTAAAAAAAGAAATTATGCAAGTGTTTTTTGCAAAAAAAATTATCTTTCTAATTCTTCTTCAGTTGTTTTCTCAACACTTCTATTGTTTTCCTGCTTATCTAAATCAAGTTCACTATCAATTCTTGCTTTTTCTTTTTGTAATTCTTTAATTCTATCTTTTTGTGTAAATGGTTTATCAAGTTCCTCTTTAACATCTATAAGTTGTTTTTCAGTATAAGCGATTTGTTCTTTAGCAGTACCAATTTTATTTTCAAAACTTTTTAGCATATTTTCTAATTTTAAAATATTACCTATTTCATCAGTATTACTAATTTCAACTTTATACTTTCCAGCACCTTGTATATAAATAACTGGTTTATACCATAACTCATCTTTAGTACCAATAATATCAAAACCACTTATTTCTCCAATTTTAGTTTCTTCTCTAGACTTTAAAAGAGAAAAACTTTCATAAAATTTTGTACTAGCCTCTTTCCTAGAATCATAAATTTTATCTTTAATAGTAATTACAAAATTATCTGCAGACAAATCTTTGACATTTTTTACATCTTCTTCAAGACCACTTAAATATTGCTTTTGATATTTTAATTTACGTGGTAATTCTGTATTATATTTTGCCTCAAGTTCAATATGTGATTTATCATATCTACTTTTAGATAAGTATAATTGTTTTAATTCATTTTCTACTTTAAACTTTTCTAAAATCAAAGGATTCCCACTAGCAAGAGCTTTAACCTCTGCATAAGTGAGTGTATCTCTATCTAAATCTTCAGCAGTTCTTCCACCACCATTACTGTTAGACATTATTTGATTAATAAAAGTAGATTTCGTTTGAATTAATTGATAAGAATACGCATCAAAACTACCTTCAGTAACATAACGATATATTTCCACTTCATCATTTTGATTACCTTGTCTTAAAATCCTTCCTTCACGTTGTTCAATATCAGATGGTCGCCATGGACAGTCTAAATGATGTAAAGCAATTAATTTATCTTGAACATTCATTCCTGCTCCCATTTTAGAAGTTGATCCTATTAAAATTCTTTTTGTTCCATTTCGCATATCTTCAAAAAGTTTTAATTTTTGAGGATTAGTTTTTGCGTTATGAATATACTCAATTTCATCTGCTGGTACTCCTCTAGCAATAAGTTTGTTTTTAATATCATCATAAACATTAAAAGTACCATCATTTTTAGGAGTAGATAAATCACAAAAGACAAGTTGCGTTAACTTGTCATCTTTGTTTTCTAACCATATTCTATAAATGTTTTCTACTGCCATATTTATTTTTGAGTTAGGTAAATCTGGCATACTAGGATCTATCATTCTTAAATCGAGTGCTGCTTTTCTACCATCATTGGTTACTAAAAGCATATTATCATCCCTTGGATCACAACCATTCCTAATAATTTCACTACGTTCTGCTAACTTATTAACATATTCAGCAAGTTCATCACTTTTTGGAGCAACTACTGTTTTATAATCTCCACCTTTTAATTTAGGAACTGGTAGATCTAACATTTTAGATGTTTGAATATCAGCAATTTCTTTAAATAAAGTCATTAATTCTGGAATATTAAAGAATTGAGCAAATCTTGCTTTTGTTCTAAAACCACTACCATCAGGAGCGATTTCAAAACTATTAACAATTTCTCCAAAAGTTGATGCCCACTCATCAAAATGTTCAAGTCCCATTTCTCGCAATCTATCAAGTTGCAAATACTTTTGCATAACAAATAGTTCTCCCATGGAGTTTGAAATAGGAGTACCAGTTGCAAATACTGCACCTTTACCACCATTATTTTCTAATACATAACTTATCTTCATAAATAAATCTGTTGCTTTTTTAGATTCACTATTATTTATTCCAGCAACATTTCTTATTTTAGAAAACATAGGTAAGTTTTTAAACAAGTGTGCCTCATCAACAATTAATTCATCGACACCTAATTCTTCAAATGTTACCACATCATCTTTTGGTCTATCAATTAACGATTTTAGTTTGGTATCCATGCTAGTTTTAATTTGTTCTAGTTTCTTTACACTTAAACTATCATTAGTTTCTGCTTTTATTCTTTCAATCGCATTAACTACTTCTTCTATTTGTCCTTCCATGTGTTTTTGTTCATACTCTTTACTCATAGGAATTAATCCAAAACTAGAGTGAGCAATTAAAACTGCATCCCATTCTCCTGTCGCTATTTTTCCCATAAGTTTTTTTCTTCTTGTTTTTTCAAAATCTTTTTGTGTTGCAACTAATATATTCGCAGTAGGATATAATTTTAAAATTTCATTAGCCCATTGACCTAACAAATGATTCGGCACAACAAACATTGGCTTACTAACTATACCTAATCTCTTTAATTCCATTGCACTAGCAATACATTCATAAGTTTTACCAGCACCAACTGCATGAGCAAGTAAAGTATTACCACCATATAAAACACGAGCAACTGCATTTTTTTGATGTGGTCGAAGTTCTATATTTGGATTCATACCATCAAAAGTTAAATGACTACCATCATATTCTCTTTCTTTCATACAATTAAATTGTTCATTGTATAATTTTACAAGTCTATTTCTTCTATCTTCATCTTTCCAAATCCATTCTTTAAACTCTTGCTTTATTGCCTCTTGTTTTTCTCTAGCATTAGCAGTTTCTACTGGATTTACAACTCGCCTTTCATCTTCTAACTTATCATAAACAGTTACACTTTGTAGATTTAAAGAGTTTTTAATTAAAGATAAAGCATCTGCTCTATCTGTTCCCCACGTGCTTGTATTTTTTACTCCATATCCATATAAGCCACTAGCTTGAAATAACCAAGTATTGACCTCTTTTGCATATTTAATCTTTAGTTGACTCTTATTCCAACTAGGAATATCTAAAAGTTCACAGCAAAACTCATGATATACATCTTCTGGTATCCAAGTAGAGCCTAATTTAATACTTATTTCATCATATTCAAGTGGTCTAGGTTGTACTCTTTCAAGTGCCTCTATATTCCTATCAAACTTATTATCCTCATTAACTGTTTTAGCATAATTTAATTTTTGTTTTACATTACCACTTAAATATTCACTGGCTATTACCCAACCATAATTAAAATCATTTATCTTTTCAGGATCTTGATAAATTAAATTATCAAGTTCATCAATGATTTCACTTTCCTCTTTTGGATATAATGTTTTCATATATTCAAAATCAACACACCCACGATTGTTAAGTGAATACCTTAATGCTTCTTCAGCATTTTCTGCACTTGTTATCTTTTTACTTTTTCTGATAGTTCTCTTTGTAAATACATCTCCTTTTTCATATTTAGGTTTATCATTTTCTTCATCATCTTTACTAATTTTATTTTCAATAGATGTAAGCAAATAATAATCTGGATCACTATCAAAGGCTCTTGCGTTTACACTATCATTTATATAACCATACTTTTTATAAAATTCATCATACACTTTACTTAATTTTTCTTGTGCTGAAGATAGTTCTTCATCACTGCCATCATTAAGTTGTACATCAAAGACTTCTCGTAAAGCATTCTTTACCTTGCAAAGACCAATTATTCTTTTTGCTACCATTCCCTCTTGAATAGAATAAGGAACTAAACTAGAAAAAGACCTTTGATAAATTATATCTTTACCATCTTGATTTATAATAACAAAAGCATTATTCTTAACACTATCATCAGCATCAAGTACCTCGTAATCATTATCTTCGTTTTGAATAAAAGTAGTTTGTTCATAGTTATTAGTTGGTAACTTTTCTAATGCTTTATTCATTAAAACATTAATATCTTCATCTACTGGACTTAATGTATTGTCAAAACCATAAGCAGTTGAATGCAATTCCATTTTACCAAGCATCATATCAGGATTATCAATATAATAATTATTAATTGTTATTCCATCATCATATTCACTTGTATAAATCCAACTTTCATCACTTACATCATGTTTTAATTCATCACGTTTCTTTAGGAAAATAATATCCGATGTAACTTTAGCATTGGCATTATCTGTAAACATATTATTTGGTAATCTTATTGCACCTAAAAACTCTGCCCTTTTTGCAATGTATTCTCTTACCTTTGTATCTTTTTTATCAAGAGTTCCATCAGTTGTTATAAAAGCGATTATTCCTCCATCTCTAACTTTATCTAATGTCTTTTGGAAGAAATAATCATGGATTAAAAACTTATCTTTGTATCTTCTATCATAAACTGTATTACTACCAAAAGGAACATTACCAACTGCTACATCAAATAAGTCATCACTAACTTTTGATTCTTCATAACCACTTATTTCTATTTTTGCATTAGGATAAAGTTTTTTAGCAATTCTACCACTTATACTATCTAACTCTATTCCATATAATTTAGAGTTTGCAAATTCATTAGGTAATCTACCAAAGAAATTTCCAATACCACAACTAGGCTCTAAAATATTACCTTTTTCAAAACCAAATTGTTTTAAGGCTTTATATATTCCATCTATCGCAACATTTGGAGTATAAAAAGAAGATAATGTAGAATGAGATGCTGATTTATATTCTTCATCACTTAAAAGTAATTTTAATCTTTCTCTCTCACTCTTCCAGTTTTCTTTTCTTTCATCAAAAGCATCAGCAATTCCACCCCAACCAACATATCGTGCTAAAACATCTTGTTCTTCTTTAGTTGCATTCCTATTTTCGGTTTCTAACTTTTTTAATAATTCTATTGCTTTGACGTTATCTTCAAATCTCGATTTTGCACCAAAACTTGTATCAGTTTTATCATCAGCAATATGATAATTAACTTTAGGATATTCTTCTATTTCTTCTCCAACAGTATTATAAGTATGTTTTTCTATAACATTAGTTTCAACACCATCATGAGTAGGTATTATTTCAGCTGTTGTTACTTTATAATCAATTTCTTTATCGTTATTAATTGCAGATATTTCATCATCAATTTTTTCTAACTCTTGATTATCTATCTCACTTTGATCTACTAGTTTTGTACTAGGAATATTCATATCAAAAGTTTTATCATCAAAGTTATGCCAAAATATATGAATCATACTAGGAGTAAATGATATTGAAAAATCTTTATCTTTATATAATTCTTGTAAAAAATAATTATTTGCAATACTATTATTTAACTTTATTTCATCAGTTTTATCACTATTAAAATAAGTAAAACTATTATCTCTATCTGCAAACTCTCCTATCAAAGAACTTGTTAAAATAATAGATAAATTTCTCTTTTTACTTTTAATATGTTCCCACTTTTGTAATTCCACATTATTAATTTCAAATGTATTTTGGTATTTTGTATCAAAAGAATTGAAAATATCACATATTTTATTTGCGAGTTCTTCTTCTCTAGGTGCAAATAATGACATTTGTTCTCTAACATTTTCTTCATCACTTATTGAAGATGTATCAGTATTAATCTCCTCACTATCATCAACTTTAGTTTCTTTAATACTTTCTACATTGCTTTCAGTAGTTATTTCATCAACAATATTATTTACCATTTTCTTAAAAGCACGTTCATATCTAGTAACATATCCATTATAGATATTTTCAATATGCTCACTATTAAAGAATGAATTTCGTTCTATTGATGATATAAAGTTCTGCTTTTGTTCTTCACTTATAAATGTATCTTCTTTAAATTGATTAAGTACATTTTCCCGAATAACATTTTGTATGGAAATAAGATTATCAGTTTTCTCTATAAAATCATTATATATGTTTGCAGTTTCTTTATTGGCTATCTGCATACACTTTAAAATATCGTCAGTTTCCATATTTTCCAGCATTTCATAAACTGTTGGAAGATTATTTATATTAAAATTAGATTTTGCTAAAAAAAGTGAAGTCATTGTTTTAGCAACGAACTCCACTTCATCTGATGACATTGTTTTATAATTATTCATTATTTGATTTAATGATATTTCATAAAACGTATCATAAAAATTTTCATATAATGTTTTACTATCATCATTTTCAATATTATAACTATCTTGATAATAATTTAAAATGTCTTTATCAATATAGTGATTATAATTCCAAGTCCTATATTCTTTACCATAAGTTTGTCTAATATCAAATACATATATTTTTGCATCATTAACAATTATTGGGATTCCTCTACTTTTAGGTTTTATTCTTCTACCAATTTCCTCACTATTCCAATCATCAAAGGTCTTAAAAACTCTACCACTAGAATTATAAGAATATAAGTTAAGAACATTATCAATGCTATAATCATCTAGTATTTTAGACCAGTAGATAATAAAGCGATTCCAATTATAAGAATTATCTTGAATATCTTTTAAAGTTTCATCTCTTATATTAAAAAAATCATTTACAAACTCTTTATTCACTTTTAACCCTCCTAACTATTCAAATATTTATTAAGTATTTTTTCTTCTAAAATTTTTCTAATATATTTATTAGTTCTATTTTCATATTCATAAGACTTTATTGTATCTATCAATAATTTCTTATCATCAGTTTGATTAAATTGTTGGTGTAAATAAGATAAAATTTTATCATATTCATTTATTTTACCTATGATATTTTTATAAGTGCTTTTTAATTCATCATCAGAAATATTATTATAATAATTCATTAAAATATTGTTATTAGGATTATAAGTTGCACCTAATTGCATAACATAAAGACAATCTTCATAAGCAATATCTAAATATCTACATAATGTTTTTATTAATGATAATTTCGGATTTTTGATTTTACCAGATTCTATTTTAGATATTGTGGCATTATCTAATCCACTTAATCTAGCCAGTTTTCTCATAGAATAGCCTTTATCTATTCTTGCTTTTGCAATATAATCTCCAATATTAGTCATTCCTACACCTTCTTTCACATTTCTTTTTCTTTATTAACTAAAAAAACCTCAATTAATGAGTTTCTATTTTTACGATTAACTTTTCCTTTATCTGATATAGCATTATAGAAAAAATCTAATTTACTACTTAATTCTTCTAACTCTTTTAGATCGTTAGTTGATAATGGTGGTGCTAAATACAACTGGGCTATGATGTTATCATCATCTTTAACGTATTCAACATTAAAATCAATTTTTCCAAAGACTTTTAATACCTCATTTATTATTGATACTAACTTTGTTTTAATTTTAGATTCAGCAGTATCAAGTTTAGGCTCTTGATTACTTTCTTTATTATTGAATTTTAATTGTTCTACTGTATAGTATGTATTTGCTAGTCTTTCAAGTGGTCTTATTTTTCTATCAATAAATCCCTTTTTATAACAACTAAACTTTTGATAAATTACTGTATCACGAAAGATTGGATAACCTATTGTTGGGAATATAATAGTTTTATAATGTAATTGTTTTATCTCATCAGCAGTTAATAATCTTCTTGAAATAAGGCTTGTGCCTTTACTCCCATTATTATTAAGTAAACTAATAGAGTAATTTAATGAGGTGGTTTCTACTCCATGAGTTCCAAGTCTTGAACTAATTGCTTCAGCTGTTTCTTGTGTATTTGTTTTTAAATAAGCAAGTCCACAGTTATCTTGTATTATTTGACTAACCTCTTTACCATATAAATTATCAAGTTGGGCAAAACTTTGTAAGAAAAATTGAAAATACATTCCTCTACTCCTAGCTACTGATACGATTGTTTCAATGTCCTGTAAAGGTGGTGTATTTGCAAATTCATCAAGTAAAAATACAAGTTCGATTGGTAACTTTTTATTAGGTTGTTGATTACATAACAATACCAATCTTTTATAGATTAAAGATACTACTACTGATACTAAAGTGTAATATATTTTAGATTCATCAGGTATGCAACAATACAATACCGTCGGCTCTTTTCCTAATATATCAAAATCAAAGTCAGAATTTGATGTTATATTTTCTACATTTACATCATCAAACAGAGTCATTCTTTCATTGAATATTGATGTTATACTTTTATAAGTGTTTTCGCTAGTAGAAATAATTGGTATCAATTTATCTTTACTTTTAAATCCATAAGGCTTTGCCTCTACATATTTTCTTAATGATTTTATGTTTTTGTCAGTCATGGAACTATTTTGAAATTTTTTCATAGATGTTAATGTTATTTGCTCTCTTTTAATTTTTCCATCAGCATAATCTTCTAAAAACAAAAAAATAATACCATATAATAAATCACTTGCACTATTATTCCAAAAAGCCTCTTTTGCAGTCTTATCAGCCATAATCATAGTGCATATATCATTTACTATTTGATTACATTGAGCATAATGTGTTATTGCCTCATTTTTATATTTAATTTTTAGTTCTTCATTTTTTTCTTTATCACTTAATTTCTCGTTTTTATCAAAAAGTTCATATTCATTTATTGCAGTTTCAAGTAAATTAGAATGATTAGAATATTCTGGATTTCTAAAATCCAATGTAAATACATTATAACCATTATCTTTAAACATCTTACTTGTTGTAGAAAAAATTTCTCCCTTTGGGTCAGTAATAAAAACACTCTTTTTATTTTTAGCAGTTGCTATAAAACTACATTCTGGAATAACAGCAGTAGCACTTTTACCACTACCAGTTGATCCTAGATAAATCCAATGAGGTGTTGTCATATCAAACCATACATATTTATTATCTTTTGAATAATAAACTGGAAAACCACTTTCAATAATATTATTTATCTTCTCTTTTCTAAAGTTCTTTTTAATCTCTTGAAAAGTTGACCACCTAGCACTACCATGTTCATTATTATCTTTAATTTTCTGCCTAGTTATAAGTGGTTCAATAAAATATAAAAAGATAATTATTAATACAACTATAACTAAAATGATAATATAAGGAATTGGCATACTTATCTTTCCATTTCTTCATCCATGGCAATTCTAACATCAAATAGCATATCTTCATCAATTACTTTATAATCTTTCATTTGTTCTACTCCAGTTTGTAAGTTAACTAATCTATCAATAATATCTTCTCTTACTTTTGGATCACATTTATCCAAAAAATAACCTATTGTTGTTAAAATAGGTTTATCAAGAAGTTGATTATCAAAATCATATACTTTTAAATTTTCAGTATGACCAAGTTTTTCATTTACATCTACAATAATATCTGGTAAATCTTCATACCTTGCTACTATTTCATCAGTCCCATCATCAATATATACTAACCTTTCGTTACTATTAAGTAATTGTTTTATTTCTTCTTCATTATACATTTTTAGTATTCCCTGATTCTCGTTCATTATTTTTATCCTCCTTTACTAAACTTTCTAAAAATTCAGTTTCACATTTAATTGATGTTATATATAAATGTGCTAAATCTTTCTCTAATTTATTTTTTGTATTTTTCATTTTCGTTTCGTATTTACTGACAGTCCTTAAATTATCTTTAATCCTCATATTAATCAAAGTAATTATCTTGTTATAATCTTCGACTGTTTTTTGCATATTAGCAAATTCTAAATTTAATTTTGAAAAATCCATGTTATTTTCCCTCCTTTATTTCCTTAACATATATTTTTCTATGATATATAAGTAATTCTTTAGTTAAAGTTTCATCTTCATATATCCAATATCTACTACCCCAAAAATTTCTCCATAATATCTTAAACTTTTTAAACATAATTATCTTTCCATTTCATCTTGATAAAAATCATAATTATCATTATCAACTGCTTGTAAAAATGTCAGAGTAATCCATATCAGCAACTTTATCCATAAAAGAATTATCTTTTGCATAGCACTCTGTTAAGAAAAAAGCAATTTGAGGTGCAGATAAATTCATGTATTCATCATCAAGATATAAGTCATAAGCTAGTTCTTTAATATCAGTAACTATATCATCACTTATATTAATATCTTCATTTTTTGCAACATCATAAATGCTGTCATAAATACTATAAATTGTTAAATTAGATTTATCTTCATTTGATAACATTTTGTATCTTTCTAAACTGTTCATCTTTTTCCTCCTCTCTTGAACACTTGCTTGATATAACACAAGCACAATATAAAAAAAGCAATAAGAACACTCCTATTGCCATTAAAATAATCTTTATCATAATCCTTCCTTTCTTCACAATAAAAAAGACCAACTAACTATATTAAGTTGATCTCCTCGATAAATTGTAATTTGTATTACTTTTTATTTTTTGCATTTTTAATGCAAACAACTAAAACATAAATAACATATATAATTATCAGTGCTCCAATAATAAACATTGGAATATCTTTTACAGAAAAAATATAATCTGGCATATACATTTCTTTAACCCAACGTCCATCATTGAAAACAAGTGAGTAAATAATTCCAAGAATAAGTAGAACTACTAAAGATACTCCCATTGCTACAATTTTCTTTACTTGTTTCTTTTCCATGAAATACACCTCCAATTATAATTTTACCACACTGTAATAGTAAAACAAATACTAAATGCTCAAGATTTTTTTATTATTTTTTCAATAGAGTTTTTAAACCATTTTTAAATTCTTTTCTTTTTAAGAAAGTCATAACTATTACAAAGCAAGAATATACCAAATTTCCTATAAATGGCTGTGTGTTATATTTTGTTGTTAAAGAAGCACTAATACAACCAAAAATTATTGCTAATACTAATACAACCCAATTTGAATTTTTAATTCTATTAATATATAAATAGCCTAATGGTATATATATAAGACTTACTATTAACTTAACGATATAATCTGGTACATTAGGCAAATCAAAAGCTATATTTAAAGCACTACCATTAAATATTAATGATAATAATATAATAATACCTCCAAATATATAGAATCCTCCGATAAATGTTATTACTTTTGATTCTTTCATAAAATTTCCTCACTTTCAAATTACTATTTATCTATCTGATAATATTATATCATAGGTTATTTAGTTTTATCATCATAATTGAATAATTTACTAAACTCTTGTGATGCTTTTTCCATTTCATAATTAATATTTTTTATGGCTTTCTCTATTTTATGCTTACTAGGAAATCTAGAAATATAACTATTACCTTTAAAATAATTATATAACACTTGCTTTCTTCTTTGCTTATCACTAAAATTATTTCGTTTACTATTTTGATAAACAACTTCTTGTATTAAATCATCAATAGTGATTTTATCAGTATTATTCTTATTTTTTACATACATAGAAATATGATTATATTTATATAAAGCATGATTTACTATTGAATTATAAATATAGTTATCAATATATTCTTCTTTTTTATTAACAATACTATTATCTGCCACTAACTCTTTAACATTATTATTTTTATTTAAAGTATCAAAATAGTCATTAAGTTTTTCTAAATCTTTATTTATATCTTTTCTACTAGCATACAAAATAGATGTTTCATCATTAAAAAGATATGATTTAATTCTTTTAGTCAAAGTCTTGATTTCTTTACCAAGTTCATTATCTTTAATAGAATTATATTTTACTTTTTTAGATGTTTGATTATTTTGCTCACGATATTTCTTTATTAACTCTCCTAGTTTTAAAATATCTTCTTCAACATAAATCTCATTTACATTTCTTAATGCAAAATTTTTTTCTTTTGGATTAAAATATGATTTTAAATAATCAATATCTTCATTAGTTTTCTTAAGTAATGGAGTATAATATTTCTCTCTTTCAATAGCAAGTTCCACTAATCTTTTTAAATACCTTTGCTCATCAAGACTTATTTTACCTTTTCTTCTATAATTAACTTTATTATCGCAATATAAGTAATTTGGCTTTTTTTCAATAAAAGCAAAATGAATGTGTGGCTGATGTTTTCTATTAGTATGTATTGCAAAAACAAAACTCATATTTTTCATATCCTTAAAACCACAATACTTTAAAAATTGAGGCATTACCTCTTTAGCTATCTTTTGTTCTAATGTTTTTATGTCTATATTTTCATCAAGATATTCTTTTTTAAAACTTAAGATGCCTTTCCAAAGATTTGAGTTTTCAATATACTTTTTATAATTAGTTTTAATTTTTGCTATATCTTGTTTAGTAGCATAAGACCCATTTTCCATTACAAGATTATATTTTTCGTTTCTTGTATGCCCCATATAATATTCAAACATTCCAACTGTTTTTTTCTTTTCATCAGAATAATAATCAATCATGTCATCAACATCTTTTAATCTTTCTTCTTTATAATTTAATGATTTGTTTTTATTATCTCTACAAGTAAGTGCTAGACTGTATCTACCTTTAAATACAACATTAGGACTTTTTTTACTCATTGAAAGAGTCCTTACTATTTAATATTTCATTAAGACATTTATCTTCTTTTATATCAGCATTTGATAAGTAGCCAAAGTTAGCAAAGTGTTGTTGAGATAATTTAAAATGCTTATATTGTCTTTTAGAAATTTTTTCTAACTTATCATCTATATTCTTTAATTTTTCATCTATTTCTTTTAAATAATTAATTTCTCTTGGCTCGTTAATATATTTTTCTAAAATACTAGCCACAACTTTATTTACTGATGTGGTATTATCATTTGCTACAAGATAAAGTCTATCATAAATATAATCTTCTAATCTAACTGTTAGTTTTTTCATCTTCAATACTCACTAAATTAGTTATACGAAGATTATTTTTTTCATCTCTATCAATTATGAATGCTACAAACTTTGGATTATGTACTGCTTTTCTAACATAATTTACAAAGTTATGTTCTGCTTTATCTTTATCAAAAATTGTTCCTTTTGTTTGATAATGAGATTTAGAATCAGAAAAATAATCTTCTCCAAATATTTTATATTTCTTCATCCATGAGTTTAACCTTTTTTGTGGAGTTCTGTCATCTAACATATTTACATCAAACTTACCTTCAGTAAATATTTCTTTTGCAGTCTTTTCGCTATGAGATAATTTTTCTTTAACAGCCCAAAGTTTAAAACTATTTTTATAAAGTATCTGACTTTTATTTCTAATTCTAACAACATTAGGATTACTTAATAAAACTCTTATTTCTTCATCTGTATAAATTCTAGTCTTATTCATCTTCTTCCTCTCTTTCAATTTTTTTATTTTGTATTTCGTAATACTTATCAAATTTTTCCATGTAGGAATTATAGCCAAGTTCTATTAGATAAGTTAGCATTTTATTGAAACTTAAATTATTTTTAACTGCTAAAAGTTCTATTCTAGTTTTTAAATTATTATCAATTCTTAATGTAGTTCTAACTAAACCTTTTACCATTTTACAAACTCCTTTCTTTAATTTATAGGTAGCCACTTTCTACTTTTTTAAGGTATTTTTCTTAATAAAAATATTGCATATTTTTAATGGGCATAAGAAGAACGACACCACAAATCCTTTTATTCCTTATGGCATAAAGGGAAAATAGTGGTGTCTTACTATTTTTGCACTTGCAAAAATGACTACTTTTAATAACAAAAGTGGCTACCCTATATAAAAAATACCTTTAATATCAACAAATATTGTGGCTACCTTTTTCTTTAAAAGTGGCTACCATCATAAAATAGCCATTATAAATGTGCTTCCTTTAATTTCCAAGTGGTGGTCTAAAACCAGTATTAGGATTTTTAAAGTCATTAAAGTCTGATGAACTACTTAATGTAAAATCAATTAACTGCATTCCATCAACTAATTCTCTATTTTCATTTTCCACTTGATAATGTAAATGATTACCAGTTGAGTAACCAGTAGTTCCAGCAGTTGCAACTTGTGTCCAATGACTTACTGTATCTCCTTCTCTAACTTTTGCACTATTAGGATAAAGATGAGCGAATATTACATAATAAGTTTCATCATAATCACTATCACATTTTAAGGTAATTGTATTGCCAACACTATTTCCACTTTGGTCGTAAGGAAGATTAGAATCTTGAGTAAAGTTTACTTTTTCAACCACTCCATCACAAACTGAATAGACTGGTGTTTGAGCTGGTACTGCTAAATCCCAACCATTGTGAGTATTACTTTCTCCATATACTGTTCTTTGTTCATTAAAGAAACTTGTTACAGTAAACTCACTTTTTAACGGAAAATTGAAATGTCCTGTACTTACTACAAGATAATCTTTATTTTCTTCTATATTAACATTAGTGCAAGCAGTCATATTTTTTACCCTTTGATCTTCACAAACACTTTCTATTTCTCTAGCAGTTTTTGCCTCTTTATTTTGATTCATTGTATATAGAATATCTAGCGTCAATGTTGAATCTTCCAAATAAAAATATAATAGTCTTTGTAGTGGAACGTATCCATCTTTTAGATATGTATTAAGTGCAGTCTTATAAGCATCTGCATATTCTTCATTGTGTTGAACTTTTTCTTTTGTAAGTTTTGTTCCAAAAAAATCAAAAATCATTAGCACACAAATTAAAATAACCATTGCAAAAGCTACCGACAAAATGGTACTACCACCAATAATTTTTAGAATAATGTTTTTCTTTTTACCTTTATTCATTATTTATACTTACTAAAAATAGAGGAATAATAATGTTCCCCTTTTGAAATAATTTCTATTAATATTTTCTTTGGAATTAAGTCTAACAAGAAATCCATAAAAGATTCATTTGGATCATCAAACTCATCAAAGTATATCTTCTTAAACTCTTTTCTTAACTGCCGACCACTTAATCGTTTCATACTTTAACTTCTTCTCCCATCAGTTCAACTTCAAGTGGTGTAGCAACAATTTTAACTCTTATTCTATTCTTCGAATTAATCGTAAGCAAAAACTCTCCCATCTCTGCTTGCATTAAAAATTCTTTTTGTGTATCAGTTAATGGGTTTTGATAGAATAATTTTAAATAAGTTGTTAAGTCATCTTCTTTTAGCATTCCAACTAATTGATACTGACAATTATTAAAGATTGCTGTAGCACTCCTAACTGAATCATCATCTCCTAAAAAGTCATGAATACTTTGAGTTGCTGGAATAAATGCCCCGTGATACTTTCTAATTCTTCTTGCAATTTGTTCAAAGGTAAGCAATACCTCACTATCAGTATTCTTTAAATATAAGTGAAACTCATCTACTACTACTGCAATATTTTTAATTCTCTTTTTATCTTTTTCTTTATCATTTACTATCTTATTTCTTACGATAATATTATTTAGATAAGTAAGTAAATTTACTAACTGAGTAGTTATAATTCTTTTGTTTTTACTATATAGCAAGTCCTTTACATTAAATGCAATTAAGTTAGCATCAAGATTTACTGATGTATAACCATTAAATAACATTGCATCAGTTCCAACTTTAAATCTATCTAACAATATCTCTAACTTATCAACTATTTTTAATTGTTCTGGGTTAGTAATCATATTACGATAATCTGGTAGAAATTCTATCAAGTCGGAAAATATTGGATAATCAGTATTTTCTAATTTCTCTAACCTAGATATTTTTGTATTTTTAGTTATACCAAACCTTTTATATAGTTTTTCAATCATATCTAGCATAACTACTACTTCACTTTCTTTTATTTCTTCAAAGGCACATTTAATAAATGTTTCTAGTGATCCTAGATGTTTAGCAAGAGGACAATCTTCATAATTAATTGAATTTATATCGCCATCTTCTTTTTCTTCTTTATCACTAGGAAGAAATCTTACTTGTAGTGGATTAATGATACCACCACTAGAAGAATACATATCAATATACTCTCCCTTATTTTTCCTAACTAACTTTTCATACTCGCCCTCTGCATCAAACAAAAAGCAAGAATTACCACGATTAATTTCATTAATAATCATTTTCTTTAATGTAAAACTTTTACCACCACCAGTTGATGCAATTATGGCTAAATTACTTGATGGTCGTGTTGCATCTTTATGAAATAAATCAAATATTGTTGGTAAAGCTGTATGAATATCTGATCCTAAAATATAACCTGTTTCATCATTAAAATGAGTAATCGTAAGTGGGAATGATGCTGATAAAGTCAAACTAGGAAGATAGTTATGATAATCTTCAAAACCATTTTTAGTTATATCGAATGCTTGCCAACCTTCCATTTGCCTCATTCTAGGAACATCTAATTTAATTTGAAATACATCAGCAATTTTTCTTAACTCTTTTAACTTTTCTTCACGTTGTTTTCTATTACCACTTATTACAATAATGAAATCAACTTCTTTGATTTTTTCATCGCCATTTTTAATTTGTGTCATTAATGCTTGAAAGTTCTCTCTTTCAGTATCCATTTGAGTAGCATCTGATAATTTTCTAGTAGTGCTTCTTTCGGAAACTAAAAATTCATAATTACTATCTAATCTTCTAACCAGTTCTTCAGTTGGTATTGTATCTTTAATATGAATACAACATCTTGTATCTGGAACATTAAATAGTTCTTCAAAAAATAACTCATCTATAAATGGTGGTAATCTTTTAATTGTTACAACTTGTATTTCTGTATCATCTGATTTTATATAACCTACTGTTTCATTAATAAAAAAAGGAGTGATTAGTTCTACTAAATCGCTCCACATTAATTGTTCTATATTAGCATTCGATAAATATAAGTTTATCAAAAACTGATATATCTCTAGTTTATTTGTAATCATTTGAATATGTAATCTAGGTGTCATATTGTAACAATGCATTTCTAGTTCTTCTGATGTATGTTCTAATGCTTTATCATTATCACTAATTAATACAAAATAATATCTACTTGTAGTAGTAAGATTTTGTTCTTCTAATATTTCTAATCTATCATATCTTTCTTTTAAAAATGTTAGTTTTTCTTCATCATTAGCAAATTCTTCCATTAGTCTATTGTAGTAATCTTTATTAGCATTTAGATCTATCTTATCATCTAACTTGTATATTCTTAAATTTAATCCTTTTAATTGATAAAGAAATTTTAATTGATTAAAAAAGTTTTGCTTTTGATTATTTGATGTTAGTGATAAATCAATAGCATCAACTGAAAAAACTCTTGCAAAACTATTATCACGAAGTTTTATAATTCCATTATCATTTACTACTTCTGCATTGGTAAAACTTTGAGCATTTTTAAACTTTCTTTTTAAAACACCTTTAGTTATGTATTTTTGTTTTGAATTGTCTTTCTTCTTAACAAACTTTTCTATAACTTTATGTTCTTTCTTTTTCTTTTTTTCTTCTTTAGTTACTTGTTTTTTCAAAGTTGTCCACCTCTCCTTTCCTTTGATATACATATATCTTATTTCTAAATAAATATTTAAAAATTAAACCTATTACTTTATACATTCTATTTTTCTTACTAACATTAATAGGTAGTAAACAAAAAATTCCAATCATTAATCCAACAATAGAAGGTATTTTGAGTGGTGTAAAGCAAAATAAGACTATAAATAAGATTAATATTGGTAAAGCAATAATAATATCAGATACCTCGATACCTTTAAAACCTAAATTTCTTTTTATTGATTTTACTGTAATATACATAAATTCATTCCTCCTATATCATGTTTTTTCTTCGGTAATAAGATGTATTATAACTCGCTCGTGGCATTACTCTTCTTACAGTATTATGCAAACTACTTGCTCCTGCATTTACAAAGGCATCACTTGCACTAAACTTATTGCCACTAGGTTTACTTCCCATTTTTTGACCAGCCATATACATTCTTGTTCCCATAGCACTAGCAAATCTCTGCATTCTATTTGGTGTTTGTCCACTAGATGGATCAACTGCACCCATTACTCCTAAAGCAAGTCCTGCTTGAGATAAAGCATGAGAGCCTACTGCTTTTCCACCTTTCATAGCAACACCAGTACCTAAAAGAGCTCCACCAAGTGTTGCTCCTGCTCCAATAGTTGCTCCAATTCCAGCCATTTTGCCATAACCCATTAATGACATTAATTGTTCTCTACCACTCGCTGCACTTACATTTGAGCCAATAAATCTGTTAATCACTTGACTACCTGTCATGATGAATGTCGCACATCCAAGATATAATAATGCTTTAGTTGTAATATTCATAAACGAATTACTAAAGAATGTCGTAACACTTATTTCTTGCATTACCATTACTGTTAGACTGACTATTAGCATTACAACTGCACTTTGGAGTGCGAGCGATACTAATTGTTCAATAACTGCACCTCGCCTTTGCTTATTACAAACACTTGTTGCAAATATTATTGGTGCTATTGAAAATAGAAATAAAAATTCTATTTGCCTTCTTCCTAACATAATTCCAGCAAAGAATAAACTATATAGGAAAAAGCCACCACTTAATACTGCCATAATCCAATTTATTTCGTATTTATAATCTTTTTCATCAGATAATATTACTCTTGATTTAGTTACATATTTTGACAAATATAATTCATCATTATCAAATGAGCCACTACTTACTAATTCTGATATACTTTTGCTTTCATCAAACTTTTCGCTATTCTTATAACCATCTCTATAAGAAATAAACATTGTAAGCATTGAATCACTCATTTTTGAATTGCTGGTCGTTTCAAAAATATTTCCTGTATAATTAGATAAGGTAATTGAAAAGTTAGATACTTGCACAAATAAAAATGTAGATAGCATAATAAGCGTTCCACATTTTACTGCCTCCATGATAATCATTTTAAACGTTGTTTCTTCATCTGGATCTAACAATTTATTTACAAATCTCCATACTATAAATAATGCAAACAATGTTACTGCTATTGCCATAGCACCATTATAAAAATTTATGAATGTTTGATTGCTTGATAATGAGTTAATTATATCAAACGCATTAAGTTCTTTTATAATCTGCAAAAGTCCATCAATTAAATCATAAATAAAACTTGTTAAATACCAACCTAGACTACGTAATAAATCAAAAACTTTTGTCATCATAAAGCATTACACCTATGTAAATAATTTTATAATAATATTAACTAATGAGATGGCTAAAATTATTCCGAATATTCCAAGTAATGTCTGTAAAATTCTTGTTTTTACTCTAGGCTTTTGGTCGACATCTACTACTGCATACATAATGAAACTTACAACTAATGCAATACCAGCAAGGGATATTCCTACTGCTAATGCCCAGTCAGTTATTTGTTTAATTACATTTAAAACAGTATCTATTGTATACGTTCCACCTTCTAATTGTTGAATTGCTAATGTACTTAAAAAATTCCTCATTATATTCACCCTTTCTTTTATTCATATACAAAAAAACAACTGTGCAACTATTACCCAATAATTGCACAGTTTTATATTTTATTTTGACATATCTTTGTTGTTATTCTCTAATCTATCCGATAGTGTGTCATTCATATAAGAATTAACTAATTCTTTATTACAAATAACATCTTCAATATCAACTCTATCATCATTACCTGCTACAAAGTGTTTACCATCAAACGAATTATCTTTATCACTAAAGTTTCTTTCAAATATTAATGGTACTGTACTCTCACAATTGGAATGATAGATTGCAAAAAAGCCTTTTTGTTTAGCTTTTAATTCAGCATCTAAATAAATATTATTATCAACGATAAAACCGATAACCTCATAATATTGATTAAACTCTTTACTATATGCTTGTCCTCTTACTAATGGACCTATCTCAGTAGGTCTTAATTCAAATTCTTTTGTATTTGAGTTTTTAATAATATCCAAGCATCTTTTAATTTTTTCTTCCATAGTAGAATTATCTAATTCTTTCATAGACTGATAATACCATGTACTATTTTCAATTATCTCTGATTTTTCATCTAAAACCTCTTTAATAAAAATATTGCTTTTAGTCATATAACTTTGTTCTTTATCAGTCCATAAATCTAAATTAGTAAAGAATATTTGGTCATCATAATCAAATCCTAGAAAATAATATTTTTTATCATCAACACCTATAAATGCTTGTCCTTTTTTTAATTCATCTTTCAAGTTCATCATGCTCCTTTACTCTATCATCATTAAAGCAACATTGTAAACCACCATAACCACATATCATATACTCGCCATCATCTAGTGTTATATAACTATGTAGATTGTATTTATCAATTTCCTTTTTTAGAGTATTAATATCTTCATCAATAAATTCTTCATCTTCTTTTAATTCTTCCCAATCGTTATAATCAATATGACACATATCAGCATCACTTTCACAAACATAATCATATACGTATTTAAGTAATGGACTTGCCTCACTTACTTTTGGTAAATTAAATTCTAATCCATTGTTTTCTTTGATTAGTTCTGTTAATGAATCTATAATATCCTCTACTGAAGATGAATTATAATCACAACTAAGATCAGAAGTATTGTAATATTCTATTGCATTGACTGTATTTTTAGTTTCGGTATCTTCTACAATGTAATTGACATATAAATCATCTGCATTGTTCCAATAACTTAATATTTTATATTGATACTTACTCATACTTATCTTTCCATTTCATCTTTTGATTTATCTTTTAATTCTTGAACTTGACCATCGGAAGTATAAACTTTATTATTTTTTCTATCAGTAATTTCAAAGCCTAAAATATCTATTGCTTTATCTTTATATGTTTTTCCATCTTTTTCAACATCTTTAGTATAAGTAGATATTCTACCTTTAACAGAGATCCAGTCTCCTTTTTGGATTTCAATACCATAAGTATTTACTAATTCTCCCCTTAAAACAATAGGGACATATTGAGTATTACCATTATTATTTTGTGCTAAATCGAATCTTAACATTTTCTTACCATTTTGATTGGTATAAATGTTATTTATATTAGCAACATTCCCTTCTAATTCAAAACTATTTTTAGAGTTTCTTACTTCTCTTTCTTTTTCATTATTCATCTTTCTTTTTCCTCCTTCATTTTATTAAATCTTTCATATATTTTTTATATAAAGTTAAATCAGTTCCATCCATGCTTTCTATTTTGCAGTCATTATCTTCTAAAAATTGCAAAAATTCCATATTATGAACTGTATTTCTTGATAATTGTGTTATATCTTTAATTATCACTTTGGAGTATTCTCCATTTTCAATATCTTCTTTTAAGTCATTTAATTCTTTTCTATCTAAATCTAACCTATTTTTTACTTTATCAAAGTAAAGAGTATAATCGTAATTTTTCATAAGACACCAATCGGCTACTCGGTTTAGAAAAAAATCAATCGACTTTCTACTTTGGTCTTTAAAACTAGCATATACTGCAACTTTTTCCATTTGATTTTCCTACCTTTCCAAGTCATCTTGTACTTTTTCTGTTTCCTTGTTAAAGCTAGATAAAGCACTATCTAAATCATGTCCGAAGTAATGACCATGTAACCAACTACCTGTTTCTTTATCTAAATCAGAAACAACAATGAATTGTTTACTTTGAATAGCATAGACTAATGTATATTGGGTATTGCTTTCTTTTAAAACAACACATCTACCCATTCCACTATTTTCAAATTCCATATTAATAATTCTCCTTCTCTATTAATTTGCCAACAAAGACAACTTGTTTATTTGTACCACTAATACAAGTAATTAAAGTAATATCAGAACCAGTTGTTTGCCTTAAACTTACAGTTCCAGTTTTTTCAACCTCATATCTATCAGTTATCTCATAAATATATTTAATGTTTTCATAATATAAATAAACTTTATCTTCCATTTCTAAATTATTTAATTTTCTAAAATAAGCATGATAACCGTTACCAGAATGAGATGCTAAAATAACATGACTATTAGTTTGTTCATTTGGAAATATTGATTCTTTTAAGGTATATATATTTATATCAACATCATTATATTTACTGTTTTTATCAACTAAACCTCGTTTTAAACTGATTTTTGGGATTTCTAAAACTGCTATATAGTTTATAACACTTTCCTTTTTACTTTCTTCTTCAACTTGCTCTTCAGTTGTTTCTTGTTCTATTTGTGGTATTTCTTGAAAAAATATTTCGATACTTTTTTCTTCTTGCTTGTGATTTTCATATAAACCATAGTATTTATAGACAAGCAAAAAAATACTACCAAGAATAAGAAAAGCACTTATTATAATTAACAAGTGCTTATTTTCTATTTTTGCTTTTCTTTTTAGCATAAATAATAATTCCTATACCTGATAATAAAAGTGTTGCTGAAATAATTTCAATAAGAATGTCTTTTTCTTGTGATGTATTAGGAACTTCAACAATCTTTTCATTAGTCATATCTGCTTTAACAATTTCTCCGTTTTCAGTAATAGAAAACCACATTTTCTCCTCGTTTAAAATATAACCATCTGGTGCATCTGATTCTAAAATAAAGTATTTGCCAACTGGTAAATCAGTAATAATGATTTTTCCATTCTCATCAGTTCTTCCCTCAAAAACTTTAACTCCATTTTCTGTAAAGATTTCAATTTTCGTATCAGGTAGTGGATCTCCAGTTACTAAATCAGTTTTGGTAAATTCAAGTTCGCCTTTTGGATACTTATTATCAAGAGTAAATGTTTTATATACCACTTCAGTATATTGATCTTCATAAACAAGTTCAAACTCGTATGTATTTGGATCAAGAACATTGTTATTAGCAGACTTGATTTCCTTTAGTGTATATTTTCCTAAAGGTAAGTTATCTATACTTGCATAACCATCTTTGTCAGTAACTAAAATAGTAACTAATTCGCCTTTCTTATAATAAGTTTTTCCTCCAACAATTATATCTTCATTTGCACGAAGTTCAAATTCTGCTCCTTCAAGTTTAATTTTTTCATAATGATAAGAGTCATCCTCAATGATAAGTTCTTCTCCAGTTTTATTGATTTCTACTTTTCCTTTAACTTGAGTATTTTCAAATTCCACTTCAACAATAGCACCAAATACCTCATCATTAATTAAAGTAGAATCATCTCCAATAGCAAATGTTAAGGCTTCTTCATTCCATAAATAACCATCTAACTTTTGATCTTGTTCTTCTAAACGATAAGTTCCACTTTCTAATGGTAATGGTGTAAGTAAAATCCCCTCATCATTAGTTTCAAAAACACATTGTTCTTTGTCTGTAACTTGACATACATATTCGTTATTTTTAACATCAAAAATTTTAAATTTAATTCCTGCTACTGGAATAGTATTTCCAGTTTCTGAATCAATTTTTATAACTTTTAATCTAGCAGTAATTTCTGCATTTGCAAGCAACTTGTAAATTGGATCTTCTGAATATTCATTTACGACTATTTCAAAATCTTCTACCATTTCATGATCTTCAGTTGAACTTACTTGCCTAACTGTATAAGTTCCGTATGGTAAAGTTGCTGTTGCATAACCGTTTTCATCAGTAGTAATACTTGTTACTTTTTCGCCAGTTGACTTTAAATATATATCAAAAGTTACATTAGGCTCACCAGTTAAGAATCCTGTTTCATCACTAGCATAAACTTTAAATATTTTTAAATCACGTTCAATAACTTTCTCTGTAACATCTACCTCTGGATACAAGTCATCTTTCGTAATATTAAAAAAATACTTGGTTTCGTTAAGTTCGTATCCAGTTGATGATTTTTCCTCTTTTAGATAAAACGTACCTAAAGATGGTAAATAATCACTTGTTACATATTCTCCACCTTTTGAAATTACTTCGCCTACTCTATTTCCTTCTAAATCATAAATGCCATATACTGCACCATCTAAAGTTGCATCTCCTTGAGCAATGCCCAAGCCAGTATCCATGTCAACTTTTTTTACTGATACCTTACCACCTACGATTTCAATTTTTAAATTTACATCAATCGGATCATAAGCTCCTCTCATCATTAAATCTTGTGATGTAGGATGATAATAAATAATCGCAGGATGTGAGTAATTTTTATCTCTTTTACTGATAGTAACACTACCATCGCCAACATCATTTGCAGTGATACTTAATGTGTTTCCACTAATAGAAGCACTAACATTATCAGTATCAACAACTTCAAACTTATTTAATACATTGTTAGAATCAGTTAATTCTACTGTATCTCCAATAACCATATCAATAGTATCATTAGTTATATTAGGGCTAATATTATGTTCTTCTACCAAACGATTTAACTCATTAATTTCATTTGTGTATTTAGTAATTCGATTTCCATTAAGTGAATCAGTAAAATAAATGTCATAACCATGAGGTACTGTTTGCCATATTAAATATTGAGTTACAGTATACCAATGTATGTCAGTATGGTTTCCATATCCGTAACCATAATATGCAAGCAAAGTAATTCTTCTCCATTGCTCTTGTGTCATCTGTCCTACATAGGATTGGTCAAAATCTTGTCCTGGATAAACAGCTCCATCTGAAACTGGAGTACCAGGTTCAATACAGTAAACGAAACTTCCATCGGAATTTCTAGTAATTACTGTCATCTGTTGGTATTTTCTTGTACTTCCTTTTACCTTTAAGATATAATCTCCACTTATCCATTGAGATTTATCATTAAAAGTTTCATTATATGTTGATGCATTTACTGTTGGCACACATGAAATTCCAATCAACAATAACATCAAACCATTAATTATCTTATTTTTTATCTTCTTCATAAATTCCTCCTATTTTTACCAAAAGAAAAAAGCCTATCAAGGCTTGGGAATATCTGGATAAGCAATATAGTTATTATTTCCATCAAACATAGTCAACATATAGTACATAACACCACAGTCATCAGTAGTATAATCGCAAAAATATCCGTAATACCCGTATTCTTTTTTATAAAGTTCTCCAACTCTATTACATTCTGCCATAGAATCAAAGTCTGCTCTAAAAACTGTATAAAATTTTTTAGGTGTGCAACTAGGTTCTTCTACTACTGGTGGAGTTATCGTTTGTGGTGGAGTTGGTGTTGTTGTTTGCTGGTTATTAGTGTTAGTATCATTTTTAGGAGTTGTATATGTTTCATTTGTATTAGCCTCACTTTGTGGCATTTCTTCCTTTGGTTTTTCTTCTATTTGTTCTTCTTTATTTTCAGTTTCAAGTTTTTCTTCATTATCATCTTCTTCTTTTTCTTCGGTTATTCTTTCTGTTTTTAAATCAGAATTTAATCGTGTTTTTGATGATTGTTCTTTTGAAACATCTCTATTATTTATAATACCTATACCTATTACAGTACCAAAAAGAAATAATGATACTATAATTACCAAAATAACTCTTTTAAGCATCTTTCTTTTAGTGGTCATATAATTATTCAACTCCTAACTCCAAAATCGTTATATTGCCTTTTAATGCACTTTGACAACGGATATAACATATTCTATTTATCACTCTAAAAAAGAAATTTTGCAAGAGTTTTTTTGATTTTTTCTAAAAATTACGGTATTTTCTGTCGTTTATTGAAAATGTGCATTTTCATCACTCCTTTCAAAGTTAGTTTTTTGACAATGAGATCCCTATAAACTCATAAAATTAATGCAAAAAAAAGAGTCCAAAAAGGCTCCTACGGTTACTTTTCAATTTATTATTTATAAACAATTATATTAAATACGATACCAAATCTAATAATTGCACTATTCTTAATAGTATTAAATGCTTCTCTGCCTAAATCAAATTTAGTCCTTAATGATGCCTCTGATTTACCACATAATAAGCAATCATTAATATATGCATTTTCCTCTTTAGACATTATAGAGTATAATTTGTTAAGTTGAATATTAAACTCATTATAGGCTTGCTCACTATCAAGTTTATATTCAACTGCTTTACCAACAGGGTCAGAAACATTATTAGAGAATTGTTCTAATCTTGGTCTATAATTAGCAGTTAATCTAACATGATAGCCATTAATAAACTTATTTCTAGCTATTTTTAGTTCTCTTAACTTTTCTATAACTTTTTCATAAGTCGCTAGTATATCATAGCCTACCATTTCTTCTTTTGTTAATGTAAAATTGTCTGCATATTCTTCTTCGTAACATTGTTCATAATTTGTATTCAAAGTAACCACCCTTTCAATATAAAATAAAAGAGGGAAAATTAGAGGGGCAAAAGCCCTTAACTTTCTCTCTTTATAATTCTTAATACGTTATTTTTAGAGACTTTAAAAATACTCGCATTATTATAGCAACTATTTACACTTAAACAGCCGGCTGAAGAACATCCTTTTTTACTAGAAATCATCATATAACCTCATTTCATAAAAAAGGGGCGAAAAAGTCAGTAACTGTTCTCAAAATAGAAATGATACTGCTTTTTCTACCCTAACAACTCTAAATTTTATTAATAATAGCATCTGCCATTACATCAACAAATAAATTGCCTTATATTCTAACGGTTTTAGAAATAAGTGTCAATAGTTTTTATTAAAAAAATAAACAAAAAGCAAAGAAATAATCTCTCTCTTTGCATAATTTGTTTATTTTACATTATTATACCACTTGACAAGATGGAGTCAAGTTTATTTCATGTCTATTTCATGTCGTTTTATGCTTTTTTTATGTCGCTTTTAAAATAACCACTTTTTTAACAATTTAACTCTTTTAAAATGTTTTTTTCAATAGCATCTAAAAGTTTTTCTTCAGACATCATATTTATATATTGTCTTAATTGATTGTATTTATTTATTGCAGTTTCTTTATCTTCCTCAATACCACCAAATACTCCAGAAATATCTAAATCATAATTACCAACTGGGAATGATACAACTGCACCATACTCAAATAATAATCTCTTATTTAAAGGTAATGGCTGATAATCTTTATCTAAAGCAATAGGATCGGTGTGTTCATAATTTATTAAGTATAACCCAAAGGAGATATTACCTTTATTAATATCATCTTTAAATATATAAACATCTTTCAAATCCCTATTACTATGATTTTTTGAAAAATCATCTAAATTAACTCCATCATCTATTTTGGGTATTACTTCATGTAATTCCTTATGTTGCTTATCTTGTAATTCTTTCATCAAGTTGAAAATATTTTTTCTTTTTTCTTCTAGCATACTAAATCCTCTTTTCACTACACAAATACTAATTTGGACTTATGTAAATAATTGTACCACATAAATATGATATTTATAACCCATTTCATAAATTTGTCATAAATTCCCAAACAATAGTATAGAGTTTGGAGTTTTTTATTTTAGTAAATAAGTAATAAATAACTCCAAACTCAAAAACGCTTAATAAAAATATCATATTATTAGCAAACCCCATACTCATAACTGATATTGCTAAATCTCTCGGAATATCACATGAATCACAAACAAAATAAGAAAAATCTATATTAGTTTTTATTAAGAAACAAATTTCAAGAAAAATGGGAACTATTATTAATGATGCAAGTAAGGATTTTAATACAATTCGAACGTAATCTTTAAAATCTAAATAATACACTATATCCTTCCTTTCTGTTCTTATTATATCACGTTTTTAGGTAATACACCGACACTTTTTAAATATTTCTATTTTAAATGGGAAAATTATATTAGAGGTGTCGTTATATGATATATGAAAGAATGAAAGACATAAGAACTTACTTTGGGAATACACAGAAAGAACTTGCTGGTATTTTAGGTGTAAGTAGATCAACTTATGCTGGATGGGAAAATGGGCTTGATGCTATTATTCTCCCAAAACTAAATGATTTTTGCAATTATTATGGTGTGAGTTTAGATTATATTTGTGGGCTTACTAATACCAAAAAATATGATGTTATCAATGATAAAATTGATAAAAGTGTTTTAGGTAATAATTTAAAGGAAACAAGAACTAAAAATAAGCATACTCAAGAAAAGGTTGCAAATATCATCAATGTAGATCAATCAAACTACTCTAAATGTGAATTAGGTAAAATGTATATTCATACCTATGCTTTAATTGAATTTGCGAAACATTATAAAGTATCTATTGATTGGCTTTGTGGCAAAACAAAAGACTCGGAAATTAAATAACCGAGTCTTCATTACTCTTCTTTATTTTTATATATCTTATAAGAAATTTTATAACTTATAAAATACATTAAACATGATAGCAAAATAAGTGCAACTAAGCCGAAATTATTTAATATATTTTCTAACTTTTCAATATCTACACTTAATCCTGCTTGCTTTAAAAGAAATCCTGCAATTGCTCCAATTATAACTAGAACAAATAATACCATAAACATTTGTATTCTACCTTTTTCAGCACCCCATTTAAAGATACTAGGAATTTGAATTGACTGAATTAAAGAAATGCCAAACATTCCTCCAACAGATGTAGCAAGTAATGTTTCAATGTTTATATCTATCAAATTATCTGGTCTTAAATAATTCATAACATTACCAACTAATAATGTTACTATAAACCCAAGTATCCCACCTAAGATAGTTGCTCCAATAGCCAAAACATATTTTTCTAAAACAATTTCTTTTCTAGTAACTGGTAAAGTTAAAATATATTTATTAGATTTTGACATTTCATCATAGCTAAATGTTGATAAAGAAATCATACCAACTATAATTCCAATCACTACTGAACCCCAGTATATTGCATCAGTACCGATTATCGCAATACCACAAAACAATACAACAATAATTAATGTGGTTTTATAACTTGCTAAATTGTATAAGTCCTTTTTTAATAATCCTTTTATCATAACTATCTTTCTCCTCTTATATAAAATAACATTATATCTTCAATAGATGGCTTATCTATTGAACTAATATTATATTTCTTTTTAATCTTATTCTTATCCGATGTAAGTACCTCATATTGATATTTACTTTTTCTATAACTGATATAATCATCTTCAGAAATCTTTGCAAACTCTTCTTTACTACATTTAATAATACCATAATTTTCTAACAATTCATTTGTTGGAACATTTAAAATTGTTTTACCTCTATCAATAAAAATTATATAATCAGAAATATGTTCTAAATCAGTAGTGATGTGTGAAGATAATAAAATTGATCTTGTTTCATCTTCTTCAATATATTTTCTAAATATATCAAGTATTTCATTTCTAACAACAGGATCTAATCCACTTGTAGGCTCATCTAGTATTAAAAGTTTTGGATTATGTGAAATAGCCGTTGCAATTTTTAATTTCATCTTCATACCACTTGAAAAATCTTTAATTAATTTGTCACTTGGTAAACCAAATTGCTTTAACAATTTATTGTATTTTTCTTCATCCCAGTTTTTATAAAACTCTTTCATAACTGAATTTATATATTTAGGTGTTAGATAAGTAGATAAGAAACTATCATCTAATACTACACCAATATTTTGTTTTATTTCTTTTTCATTTTGATTAATATCTTTATTAAATATTTTTACAGTACCTTCTGATTTTATAATATTTAATATTGACTTAATTGTTGTCGTTTTACCAGCACCGTTTTCCCCAATTAAACCTACAATAGAGCCAGCTGGAACATCAAAACTTATTTTGTCTAATAAAAATCCATCATACTTTTTAGTAACATTTTTAATTTCAATATTATTCATCTACAATTCCTCCTCAAAAATCATTTTAAATAATTCACTAATTTCCTCTTTAGAAATATTAGAAAGTTTAGATACTTCATAAATCTTTTCTATATAATCCTGAACTTCTTTTAATTTCTCTTCTTTGATTAAATCCAAATTTTTAGGTGATACATAGCTTCCTTTTCCTTGCACTGTTTTAATAAAACCTGCTTTTTCTAATTCATCATAAGCACGTTTAACAGTCAAAAAACTTATTTTCAAATCATTGGCTAAACTTCTTACAGATGGTAACATTTCTCCTTCTTTAAGTTCGTTAGAAAAAATTGCTTCTTTTATGGCATTCTCTATTTGTTCAAATATTGGAATACCACTACTATTAGTAATAATAATATTCATTTTTTCACCTCACTGTTTCATCTGTTATGTTCTAATTATAACACTTTATAACAGTTTGTCAATACCATACAATATAGAAATTAAAAAAACTACTAAATTAGTAGCTTTAATCCATTTTATTAAAATTACTTTTCGGATAAATAATTTCAACTTTAGTCCCTTCTTTGTACTTTGAATATATATTGATTTCAAGTCCTAACTTATTACAAATCTTTTTAGAAAGATATAAACCAATACCAGTAGATTTTGATTTAGTTCTATCACTACCAGTAAAACTCTTTTCAAATACTCTAGATAAATCACTATCTTTGATTCCACAGCCATTGTCCTTTATAGATAATATCACATTATCTTTATTTTCACTTGCATTTATCTCAATCCTTTTATCTTTCTTATTCATATATTTAATTGAATTTTGAATGACTTGTGAAACAATGAATATTAACCATTTCTCATCACTATATATTTTCTTTTCTAAATGATTCACTTGTACTGATATTTTTTCATCCAGTATATATACCCTATATTTTAATAAAACTTTATGAATAACATCAGATAAGTTTAGTTCTTTTATAAAATAATCTTTTTCTGGATTCTCACTTCGTGCATAATATAAAATCTGATCTACATACATATCAATTTTATTTAATTCTTTTTTTGATATTTTATCTTTACTATTATCAAATGATAAAGATAATGCCGAAATTGGTGTTTTAATTTCATGAGCAAAACTTTCTATATATTCTCGATAATCTAAATTTTCTTGTTCCAATTTACTTATCTTATCATTCATTGATTTTGTTGCTTGTTTTAAAGCATAGATATATGCCTTATTTTCTACATTACTACTTTTAGGAATTATCTCTGATATAAAATACTTTTCATCTAAAGCATCAACTAAATCAGTAATTTGCAAATATTTTTTCTTTTGGAAATGATAATCACAAAATAAATAACTAATTAGTAGAACTAATAAAATAATATCAATTAAAGCAATATAAAATAATGGTATTTCAGCAAAACCTAATAAAACTGATAATACAATGATGGTTGATATTTGAAATAGAATATAAAATATTTTATTCTCTAAATAACTCGACAATTTCATAGTTTATATCCCTTTCCTCTTATATTTGTTAAAAAGTCAGTAATTCCTATCTCTTTTGCTTTATTTCTTAAACGATTAATATTTACTGATAAAATATTATCATCTAAATAATACTTATCATTCCAAAGTTTTTCTAATAATTCATCTTTAGTAATAAGTCTTCCCGAATTAGTGAAGAAATAATAAAGAATACGAAACTCGTTACGTGTTAATTCTATTTCCTTATCTTGATATTTCAAGATGGATAAATGCAAGTCCAAAGTATAACCGTTTTTAGTTAGTTCTCTAAAATTAATAGGATTATTTAATTTTAATGCTCTTTTGATTTTTTCAAGTAAAACAATTTTATTATATGGCTTTGTTATAAAATCAACGCCACCTACCCTAATGCTTTTAATTTCATCTTCTGTTGTATCACGACTTGTAACAAAGATAATTGGTATGTTTGATTTTTCTTTTATCTTTTTACATATATCATAACCATCCATATAAGGTAAATTAATATCTAGTAAAATCAAATTAGCATCTATTTCTAACAAATTATCTACGACATTTTCAAAATTTTCTATCAATGTAGTTTTATAACCAGCATCTTGCAAAAGTATAGATAGTTTTTCTCTGATAATTGGATCATCTTCAACAATTACAATATTCATAACATCACCACATTTCTATTAATATTATACTATAAAAAGAGTTAGATTACATTACCCTCTAACTCTTATCAATGTTTCTTTTAAATCCAAAATAAGTTGCAATAAAGTAAATTACATATATCATTATAAATATCAAGATACTTACACCAAAACAACTTAAATAAAATGTTGGACTTGGGAGAATTGACTTATATACTCTATTTAATAAATATACAAAACCAAAACTAATAATAATTGGATAAATAGCTGGTACACCAAATAAGATATAAAGTTGTTTTCTAATTGTCTTATAGATTTTTCCATCATTTACACCAAGCCTTTTTAATACTTTATAACGATAATTATATTTAGCACTATCGCTTAATGTTTGTATTGCCAGTATCGTTCCAACGATTGCCGAGAAAATAAATGACATATAAACGCTAATTGCAGTTACAATTGCTGATGATATATTACCTTCTTCTAATGTAGTACCTCTTACATTAATACGATATGTAGAACAAAATTCCTGTCCTTCTTCATCTTTTTCACATAAATCAGAACGTAAAGCCTCTACAAGAATTTTTTTTAATTGGCTTGTTGTTTCTTCCGTTGTATCAATAGATATAAAATATTCGTAAATATCCAAGCCTTTTACTACTTCATCTGGAACAACTATTGCATAATCAGCATTTGTTAATCCTGAAAAATAAAGCTCGGTAGTTGCACTTTTTTGTTTAAGAGTTCGACCGTTAGATAACGTAATGGTTTTTATTAAATTTTCATTAGCTAAAGAAGTTTCGCTAGTATCATACACTAAAATATACTCATCACTATTTAAAGCAACTTCATTTTTACCTTTCATTTTTAATAAATGATTATAATCACTTATTTTAATAATCTTGTCATAAGGTTCACTTTTATAATCATAAGCTGGTAATAGTTTTTCTATATTGGAGTTTGTATCCATATAAACATTATATCTAACACTATCTACAATTGTGTAATTTTCATCTACAACATCATAAACTTTTGAAAGAGGTTCTTCTGTTTCAAAAAATGCTGAAATATCAAAAGGTGAAGTAACTTCATTGATATAATCATAAGAGGCTTTATTCAAACTAGAAAAATTTAAAAATAGTAAAGTAAACATAATTAAAACGCCAAGTGTTCCAAGTGTCATGCCCATTGTTCTTGCTTTAGATGAGAATGTTCTAGCTACAAATAAATTATCTTTACTATATTTAATTTTTTTATTTTTCAAAACAATAGAAAGTAGAAAGTCCGATAAGCTAAACATCACTCCATAAATACTTATGATAAATAAGAATATTCCAACTATGGCGTATGTTAATATAGACTGATCCATTATAACATCATTGGTAAAAGTAGAATTTAGAAAAATAAATGAGCCAATTCCTATTAAAATACTGATAATAAATAATAAATTACGTCTTTTTTTAGTCTTGATTACTTTTTCTTCGTTTTGTTTTTCTAAATATAATAAATTATAAATATTTATCTTTTTAATTCTTCGGTAAGCTAAAAATAAAACAAATAAATAAATAAGTAAAAAGTAAAGTAATAATAGTACAATAGACATGAAATTAAATTCTATAAATATGGCTTGTGGTAATTCCATTACTTTAACTAAAAATAACGAAATAAATTGACTAAATACAAATCCTATGGGAATAGAAAGTATAAGAGCAATGATTCCAAATAGAATATTTTCTAACAAAAATAATCTTGAAATCTTTTTCTTTTTAATTCCCAGTAACATATAAGTACCAAATTCTTTGCTTCGCTTAGAAAACATAAATTTTGTTGTATAATTAATTAAAAAGCAAATAACAAACACAACTATTACATTGATAAATATAACAATATTTTTAAATGAATCATTCATAGTATCATAAATTTCTACAATAGCATCAGACCATGATACTAAATTCATAGCAAACATAAGCGAAAATGCTATTGTAATAGTAATTAGGTAAATAATATAGTCACGACTACTACGCTTTACATTTCTAATTGCTAATTTTCTTAACACTTTATCGCCTCCTTAATTTCTTTCAATATTTCTTTTAAAGCCGTAATAAGTAGCTATAAAATATATTGAATAAATTAATATAAACACAATCAAATTAATAAAATAATATATCAAGTAAACTGTATTTGTTGTTAATGCAATATTAAATACTTTATTTAGAGATGTTAAAGTAACAAAACTAATGATAAGTGGATAAAAAACAGGAAAAATAAAGAACACAAATAGTTGTTTAAATATTGTTTTATTTAACATCTCATCACGAACTCCTAGTTTACTTAAAACTCTATAACGATATTGATATTTTGTAGAATCACTAAGTGATTGAATAGCTAGGATTGTTCCAACCACTGCAATAAAGATAAATGCTATGTAAAAACAAACAAAAGATATGATTGTTATAAATCCATTATTAGTAGCCTCTTCTTGACCTCTTACTGTTAAATTGCCTGAAGAATAACACATAGTATATCCATCTTCAGTTTCATTACAAATATCTGGACTTATAAAAGCTGTCAATTTCTTTCCAAAAGTTTCTGTTGTTTTTTCCTTTGTATTAACAATAAGATTTGTAGCACCCTCTTCTAAACCCGTAATAGCATTATCAGGAACTACGATTATAAAGCCATATCCAACACCCCAAGAATAAGTGTAACCAGTAGTAAGAACTTCCTTTTGCTTTAGCTTAACTCCATTTGATAAAGTAAGTGTTTTGATGGAATCTTCATTTGCAATTTTATCTCCTAACTCTTTTACTGTATTAATCAAATATTCATCATCAGCTAAACTAACTTTCTTATCGCCTCTTAATTCTAATAATTTATTATAATCACTTAGCTTAATTACTTGGTCATAATCTCTCCAGCCACTATATTCTCCTAAAGAATTACTTATATATCGATTTGTTTCTTTATATCCATGATAGCTAAAACTTTCTTCAATGGTATAATCACTTTGAATAAAATTTATATATTCGGAAATATTGTTTTTATCAATTTCTTTGATACTAATATCATAAGGAGATGCTAACTCTAACTGATAGTCAAACATTCCTTTAAATAAGCTAGATAAATTTAAGGCTATTAAAGTAAATGTAATTAATACTGTCAACGTTCCTAAAGTAAAACTCATTGTTTTTACTTTAGAGGAAAATGTCCTTGCTATAAATAAATTATCTTTACTATATTTAATTTTTTTATTTTTTAAAACTATTTTTAAAATAAAATCAGATAATGTAATAGCAACCCCATAAATACTTATAATAATTAAAATGATACATAAGAAAATTATTACGAAAGATGGTTCTGTCCCCATCCCTTTAAACTGCTTATCAAAAAGAAACATTGCAACAACACCAACAATTAAAGAAACAATAAATGCTACATTTCTAACTTTATTCTTTTTAAATCTTTTCTCTTCATTTTGCTTTTCTAAATATAATAAATCATGTATTTTTACTTTTTTTATTCTGTGTCTTGCTAAAAATAAAACAAATAAATATATTAAAGCAAAATAAAGCAACAGTAATAAAACAGAATTTAAATTAAAAGTAATCTTAACAATAGAATCCAATTCAAACATTCTTGTAACTATGAATGACATAAAAAGACTAAAAATATAACCGATAGGAATTGAAATTAATAAAGAAAAGAAACCCAAAATAATATTTTCAAAAGTAAACATCTTTGTTATTTTTTTCTTCTTTATTCCAAGTAACATATATGTTCCAAATTCTTTACTTCTTTTGCTAAACATAAATTTAACTGTATAATTAATTAAAAAGCATACAACAACTATAATAAATGCATTAACAAAATACATTACCAATGCAAAATTATTCATTACATCACATAAATTCAATATTTCTTTAGAATTTCCCATTAAGTTAAATGCAAAAATAAAAGAAAAAGCTAAAGTTACTGTAATTAAATAAATTACATAATCTTTTGCACTTCGTTTAACATTACGAAATGCTAATTTACTTAACATTTCCTACATCTCCTCCAAGGAGTGTTAAGACATCAATTATTTCATCAAAGAAATCTTTTCTTGATTTATTACCACGAACTATCTCATTGAAAATTTTACCATCTTTTAAGAATAATACTCTTTTACAGAAACTAGCACTAAACGAATCGTGTGTAACCATAAGAATAGTTGCTTTTAATTTATCATTCATATCATTCATTGTTTCCAAAAGCATTCTTGAAGATTTAGAATCTAATGCACCAGTTGGTTCATCTGCTAAAATTAATTTTGGATGATTAATTAAAGCTCTTGCACAAGCACATCTTTGTTTTTGACCTCCTGATACTTCGTAAGGAAACTTCTTTAAAACATCTGCAATTCCTAATTTAGTAGCAATATCTTTTACTTTATTATCAACTTTGTTTGGATCTTCATTATTGATAATTAAAGATAAAGAAATGTTTTCTTCGATACTTAAAGTATCTAGCAAGTTAAAATCTTGGAAAATAAAGCCTAAATTTTCTTTTCTAAAATCAGCCATATCATCTTCTTTGATTTCTGTAATGTCTTTACCACCAACATAGATATGTCCAGCAGTAACATTATCAATAGTAGAAATGCAATTTAATAATGTAGTTTTACCAGAGCCACTTGCTCCCATAATAGCGACAAATTCACCTTCATCTACATCAAAAGAAATTCCATCTACTGCTTTTGTAATATTCGTATTCACGCCATAATACTTTTTTACATTTTCTAATTTTAAAACTTCCATATAATTTTCTCCTCTCTGATAATATTATAAAATATATTAATAAAATATAAAATTACAGTTTTGTAAGTAAAAGAAAAAGACTATCATTTTCATCTGATAATCTTATTATGGCATTAGAACCAAATTATAAACTAATGTTAAATCATTTTATTTAGCAAAAAATATACCATAAATCACTATTAATGCAAAAAACATTAATATTCCTGTACCTATCACTAAATATATTTTAATTACACTTTTTACACTTTGTGAATCTCGATACAATGAATCAACTTTTTTTCTACTAATTTCTTTAATTATAGCATTAGGAATTGATCTATCTTTTACTAATTCATCTATACTAATTTCAAAAAGATCAGATAATTCTTCTAATTTGTCCATTTCAGGAGTTGTTTCACCTAATTCCCATTTACTAACAGTTTGTCTTGCTACATTTAATTTATTTCCTAGTTCTTCTTGTGAAAGTCCTGCTGCTTTTCTTAACTTTATTAATTTTTCATTAAATTTCACTTCAAATCATTCCTTTCATTTTCTGATACAAAGAGCTCTTTAAATATCTAATATAATTATAATATTTTATTGCCCTTATATCTACCATTTAGAACTGGAAATATGTCCCTTAAACATAACATTTAATATTTTATAGTATTTGTTTTAAAAATAGTAATTTATTATTTATTTCTTTTTATTAAAATTATTGCTAAAATTAACGTAATAACTATAACTATAATTGGTGCAACTTTAAAGAATATCCATTCAAAAGAATGCCATATTGTTCCAATAACGCTCCATTCAGGATTACTATAATCCCAAGATTGATATGGACTACCTAATATAGCTAATATTATAAAAAGTAATATAATACACACATCCAAAACTATTAAAAAATTTATTGTTCTTTTCCTTTTTTGTTTTTGTTTCCTAGATAGTTGTTCATTTATAATTTCTAATTTTTCTGATATTACTTTTATATCATTCTTTTCTTTTTCTTCAATGTTTTCACCTAGAATTTCACTAACTGGAGTTTCAAAAACTTCTGATATAGATATAAGCATTTCAGCATCTGGAACAGATAATCCTGATTCCC